>DATJGQ010000319.1:0-2154 GCA_035494815.1 Gemmataceae bacterium | reverse complement strand
GCCTGACCGGTGCCGAGCGGGTGAGAGATGGTCAGGATGGAGGTTTCGTTGATGTGGCCGCCGGAGTAGGGCGCCAGCGCCCGGCCGATCTCGGCGGCGGGCGGCTGGGCGGCGGGCGGCTGCCCGAAATGGACGGCTTCGATCGTTTCCGAGGCCGACGACCCTTCCACCCGGACGTAGGCGAAGTCGAGGTGCAGGATCGACACCGCGACCTCGGCCATGCCGTCGGCGATGCGACGACGATCGCCGCCGCTCCAAACGGCGGGCAGCGCCGTAATGGCAGCGAGGTCCCGCAGGTAACGCCGGAGGTCGTGGTTGTTGGGGGGGCCCGTGCCGGGCGAGTGCATGCGGCCGTCTCCTTCGCGGGCGCCGCGTCAAGCGACGGTAAGGGCGGCAGGCTTCTGACTTCGCTCCCGCAACTCGTGCAACAGTTCGTCGGGCGGTACGAAAAACGGGTTTTCGTGGACGACGCCGCCGATGATCGCGACCGGGTGCGACCGCAGGACGTCGATCACCGACTTGGCGCTGAATCGCGACAGGTCGTACGTGCACACGACCGTCGCCTGATGCTGCGGGACGACGTAGTTCAGGCGGGTGCAGTACTCGACGAGGTCGCCGACGCCGCGCGATTCGCCGAGGGCCCAGCCCATGTTGGCCACCCAGCGGGTGAACGGGAAGCCGCGGCTCTTGGATTCGGCCAGAACTTCTTCGACCAGTGCCAGCATCGCGTGCTGGTCAAACCAACCGGGCCGGAGGTGAGCCGCCTCCCAGCCACGGACCTCGAGCTGCCCGGTCCGCTCGGTCGCATCGACATCAACGCCGATCTGTTCGAGCCGCCGACGGTGGTCCGGCTGCCGCTGGCCATCGATGATGTGGAAAGCCTTGTCGCCCTTGCCGAAGCCTTCCCGGATGAACGGGCTGAGGATGCGATATTCCTCGTCCGTGCTGTGGTAGAAGACACAGACGTGCCGGTGGCGTTCGAGCACGGATGCCGGGACCTGGGCATCGCGAGACCGGCTCATGACAGTCACCCCCGCACGGAGTTTTTACCCGGGCCGAAGATTGCGGTAACGGCCTAATTCTAGGTGGCCTCTGTGTGAAAAGGAAGCGCCGCGGCGTCGCACCACCCCCTAGTCAACCGCCGTTCGCTATCGTTACAATTGGGGCCGCGCAACCTGATCGTTTCGCGTCGCACCCCCGGAGGTGTTGCCGTGCCGAGCCCCTTCCCGGGCATGGACCCGTACCTGGAAGCCCCCACACTCTGGCCGGGCTTCCAGCAGCAATTTGTCACCTGTCTTTATCAGCTCCTGCTGCCCAACCTCGCCGACCGTTACAACCCGCGGCCGGTCCGGCGGACCTATCACACCGAGATGGCGCTCTTCACCTCGGTGATCCGCGAGGAGCACGTCGAGTCGTTCGTCGAGATTCGCCGGCGGACGGATAGCCGGCTGGTGACACTGATCGACGTGGTCAGCCCGTCGAACAAGACGACGACGGCCTCGGGGAAGGAAACCCCCGGTCGGGCGGCGTATCTGGCGCAGCGGCGGCTGGCGCAGAACGCGGGGGCCAACCTGGTCGAGATCGACCTCGTCCTTCAAGGCAAGCCGACGCTCGACTTCCCGCGCGACGGGCTGGACTGCGACTACACGGTGACGGTAGCCCGCGCCGACCGGCCGGACCGCTACGACGTGTATCCGATCACCCTGCGCGAACGGCTGAAGAAGGTACGACTACCGCTGGGCCCGGAAGACGGCGACCGCCCGCTGGACCTGCAAGCCGTCTTCGCCCGCTGCTACGACCAGAGCGGTTACGCCAAGCAGATCGACTACACGTCCGACCTTCCCGTGCCGGTAACCGAGGACACCCGAAAGTGGGTGGAGGCGCTGTTGCGGCAGTTGAAGCTGCGGAAGTAAGACTTCGGCCGGCTAAGTCGACTTGAAACCGATCTTTCTCGCGGATGGCGTCGGGCAGACGTTCGAGCACGCGCGTGTGCTCGTTGAGGACGCGGATCACCTCCGCCGTCTATGCTTCGAGGCGGGCAAATCGCTCGGCCGTCTCGCGCTCGAACGCCATATGGCGGCGTTCAAATTCAATGTGGGCTCGGTCGGTCTCGGGCGCCCGACTAAGAAATGCCGCCTGATTTTGGATGAGCAG
>DATJGQ010000318.1:0-2399 GCA_035494815.1 Gemmataceae bacterium | reverse complement strand
CCCGCTCCCTCACGGTCGCGCTCTGAATCGGGTGGACTACCGGCTCGGGATCGGCGGCGGCTCGATGTCTAGCGCGGACAGGCCGGCCGTATCCAAGAATTCGAGAGCGGCCACGTGGTCCAGATTCACTACGATCAGCGTCTGCTGGTGCAGGTCCTCGCCGGTCGCCTGGCGGATGCGGACGGACTGGACCAAGAGCAGCGCCTTTTCCTCGGCCAGCAGGCACGCCGAGTCGGCGGAGACGCGGCCGCTGATCAGCCGCGGCGCGAACACCTTTACGCCGCTCTGGACGATGCTATCGACGCCGGTCGTCTGGATCGACGCGTCGGCGTCCACGATGACCGTACACGGCCCCCGCCAGCGGCGGTCTTTGCCGAACAATTTGGCCAAGAGCCCCACGTGCATGATTCGCCCCCTCCGAGAAGAGTCCTTCTGTGAGCCTAGCATTTTTTTTCCGGCGGCGGCAAATACCCCGTTTTTCAGTTGCCAAACTGTGGCGCTTCCCACGCTCCAGCCCATCCGGTACCCTGATATGGACCTGCCTCCCCAACGCCCAAGGAAGTCTGTCATGCCGGCCCATACCGTCAAATGCCCGGAATGTCGCACAAAGCTCAAATCCAGCCGGCCGATCCCGGTCGGAAAGCTGTTGACCTGCCCCAAGTGCGACGTCCTTTTCGCCGCCCCGAAACCGGTGCTGGAGGCGGATGTCGTCGAGGAAGTTGACGTCGTCGAGGACGTGGACGTGATCGAGGACGTCGAGGTTCTGGACGACGACGCCCCGCCGCGGAAACCCAGCCGCAAACCCGCGGTGGCGGTCAAACCCAGTCGCGTCAACGCCGGCATCGAGGTGGTGCAAGACGACGACGACGAGGAACCGCGGTCGTCGCGCAAAAAGGCCGCGCCACGGCCGAAGCGGAAGTCCGGGGGTGGCGGGGCGAAGGTCGTTCTGATCGTCTCCGCGGCCGTGCTGGGGCTGGCCGTGCTCGGCGGGGCGGCGTGGCTCGCGTTCTGGCTGCTCGGCGGCGGCGATGAACCGCTCGCGTACCTCCCGCCGGACACCCCAATCGTCTTCGGAATCGACGGAAAGGCAATCTTCGAGTCGTCGCTCGGCGCGCAGCTGGAGCCACTTCTCAATAGCCCCATGTCGCCGTTCGCCAAGGTCAAGCAGGCGACGAACGCCCAGCCGCGCGACCTGCTTCAGCGAATCGTCGTCGGCATGCGGCCGAACTCGGGCGGAATGCCGGGGATCACGGTGGTCGTCAAGAGTAGCGCTCCGCTGGACCTGGACAAACTGGGCAGTGCGCTGTCCGGATCGAAGTCTTCGGTAGCCGGCCGGACCGTGTACAAGATGCCCGGGGGAGGCCCGGCGTCGACGCTGGCGGTGCCGAATAAGCACATCGCCGTTTTCGCCGACGACGAGCCGCTCGGCCGCGTGCTCAAGTCGAGCGGCAAGAGTTCGGTGCTGACCGGGGACCTGGCGACGCTCGCGTCCAAGTTCGGCTCAAGTACGCTCTGGATAGTGGGTTCGACGAGCGATCCGTCGATCAAGTCGTCCTTAGCCATGATGACCGCCAACCCGGCCGTCAAAGGCTTCGGCGACGCCGTGAACTCCGCCAAGGGTTTCGCCGTGGCCGTCAACCTGGCCGGGTCGCAAGTGGAGATGAAGTTCGCGGCTCTGTTTCCGGACGAAGCGACGGCGAAGAAGGCGATGGCGGATGTTCAGCAGGCGGACCAAAAGTCGAGCAACGACATGATGGCCCAGGCGATGATGGCCGCGATGCCGTCGCTCAAGGCGTTGCAGGACGAAGCAGAGTCGAGTAAACAATTCACGACCGACGGGGCACTGGCCGTGGCGTCGGTTAAGTTTAACATGTCGACGCTCCAATCGGCAGTCGGCGCCGCGACGCAGATGGCGTCGGCGTTCGGCGGCGGCCCCAGCGGCCCGCCCCAGATGCAGCCCATGAGCCCGCCCGGCGAGCAGCCGAAAGAAAAGGCCAACCGCGGCGGCCGCGGCGGCGGCGGCAAAGGCGGCCGCGGCAAAGGCAAGGGCGGCGGCGGCTGAGCGCGGTCCACGAGCCTTAGAATGTGTCCGGCTCGCTCGACGCGTCGCACTCTCTCGGCGAGTCAGCCACGCTGAACCTCTGCCGTCGAAGACTCGGGTCGCGGTGTCACGTCTTCGTCCGACGCCTCTGAGTCATCCCCCGTTTGGAGTGTTTCGGGAAAGGCGGCGGTCGCCGCCGAAGACGACCGCCGAACCTGCGCCAAACCAGGGATGACGGAGCGGCGCCGCGGTGGCTGCGGGCGCGGGCGGCAGCTAAGATAGCGACCTGGAATCATGCGACATCGTCCCCTATTCTCAGGGCACTCAGCAGTCTCACAGTGCCCCTGAACTAACAACC
>DATJGQ010000317.1:0-4167 GCA_035494815.1 Gemmataceae bacterium | reverse complement strand
CCCGCTCCCTCACGGTCGCGGCTCTGACGAATTCGCCAACGATTACAACTTCGCCGGCACGACGAACGGCGCCCGGTATTCGCGGGTCAATAGCTTGTTCGCCGCCGGGTCGCTCGTGAACCCGTTGCCGGCGTCCACGGTCAACTTCTTGCCGACGGTCAGCGACCACTCGGTGAGTTTGATGTTGTTCTCCTTGGCGAGGTACTCTTCCATCCGGTCGAGCGCCTCGGCCGCGTCGACGTTGCCGTTCAACATCGACTTTGCCGCGCCGGAGTTGAACGGCACCTGATCACCGAGCCGCTGCGACGCGTTCACCAGGTGAATGAGCGCCGCCGAGCGATGCCCTTCGAGGATGTCGGCCTTGAGGTCCTCGACCTTGCGGCTGCGGCAGGCCTTGATGAAGTTGCCGAAATGTCCGCCCTCGGAGTCGCCCTCGGCCGGCGGCCCGCCCGGGCCCTTGGTCCGAGACTTGCCACCCTGAGCTGCTCCGCGCTGCCGATTCCGCCCGCCGGCCACCGGCTCGCCTTCGTCCTTTCCTTTCGGGTAGAACCTGCCGCCGGCCACGGTGCCCTCCTCGAAGTGCAGCACGTTGTCGCTATTGCCCGCGTGCGGGTAGAGCTTGCTCGGCAAGCCGCGGACCTCGAAGATCAGTTTCGTGTCGCCGTAATCCATGACGGCGAGCTGCGTACTGGCGCACTGCCCCTGGTCCTTGTGCCCGATCCGCCCACCCAGGCTGATGACGCTCTTCGGGAAGGTCGCCCCAGGGATCATCCAGCGGGCGATGTCCATCTGGTGCACGCCCTGGTTGCCGATGTCGCCGTTGCCGAAGTCCCAGAACCAGTGCCAGCGGTAGTGGACGAGGTTTTCGTGGTACGGCTGTTTGGGAGCCGGGCCGGTCCAGATGTTGAAGTCGAGTTCGCTCGGGGGGGCCTTTTCGGGACGGAAGCCGATGTCCCCACGGGTGGTCGCCTTGCCGGCTTCGGACTTGTAAACGAGGCCTCGGGAGACCAGCAGTTTGCCGTACTTGCCCGACTTGGCCAGTTCCGCGACCGCCGCCCACGACCCGCTGCTGCGGCTCTGCGTGCCGTGCTGGACGATGCGGTTGTGCTTCCGGGCCGCCTCGACCGCGATCGCCCCCTCGTGCACGTTGTGGCTCGCCGGCTTCTCGACGTACACATCCTTGCCCGCCTGGCATGCCCAGATGGTCATCAACGCATGCCAGTGATTCGGCGTCGCGATCGAGATCGCGTCAAGGTTCTTGTCCTCGAGCGCCTGCCGGACGTCCTGAATGAACTTCGGCGCATCAGGCTTGCCGTCGAACCTCTTGGTGTATTTGCCGTACGTGCCCTTGTGAGGGTCGATCAGGTACGTGAGCTGCACGCCGGGAATGGTCGTCCAGGCGTCGACGTGACTTTTGCCGCGGCCGTTGATGCCCGCGACGGCAATGCGAACGGTCTCATTGGCGCCGAGAACGCGGGGGGAGGACTTCGTGCCGGCGATCGTGACCAGGGCGCCGACGCTGGCGGTCTTGAGGAAATCGCGACGAGTCGGTCGAGGCATGAGAGAGGTCCTTTCGAATGTGCGGATTGGCGAGCCGGGGGCATGAGCGATCCGGGGCTTCGGCCCTTTACGATAGCAGCGCCGCGCCGCCCGCGACAAGAAAATAACCGTTCGGGGCGAGCGGCGGGGTTCATCCCCGCCGGAAAGACCGCCACAAAACAAAACCGCCGGGATAAACCCGGCGGCTCGCAAACTTTCTCTTCGCACCACTGCGCCTCACTCGACCAACCGCATGATGCGCGTCCGGGCGACCTGGTCCGCGTTCCAGTCGACCTTGAAGTACCCGCCGCCATTCACCTTCATGTCGTAGCTGATGTACTGGGACCCGATGACGTCCGTGCCGCCGTTCCCGGTGATATTCAGCACGCCGTGTTGCGAGTAAAACGTTCCGCGGATTTGCGTATTGCCATTGCCCGTGACGCCGATCGAGTTGGTCGAACTCCGCTCTTGCCAGAGCGAGATGCCGCGGTAGAGGCCATTCATCATGGGAGAGATGTTGATCGCGCCGGACCCGTTGATGTTGACGACGTCCGCGTTCGATTTGGGCACGTTGACGATCATCACGCCCGTGGCGGTCAGGTTTCCCTGCCCGGTGAAGGAGAAACCGCCGCCGTCCATGTAATACGTCCCAGGAAGCATGACCAGCGAGCCGCGACCGCTGACGCTGATCCCGCCGTCGTAGACGCCCGGCGAGACGGTTTTCACCTTCTTGCCCGAGACGCTCACCTTATTGTACCTGGCCGCCCCGGCGGGAGTCGGTTCGGACAGGTAGGCGAGCGGATCGGGCGTCGGCGGCACGCCGCTATTGACGGTGCCGGTGATGGTGCCGCTGCCGCTGTAGCCGGGCATGCCCGTGATATCGAGCCTCTGACCGGGGGAGACGATGATGCGCCCGCCGCCGGTTGTGGTGACCGCGTCCGCGGCGTCGGAGTCGACGATCAGCGGCGCGCCGACGACGCTCATCGTGCCGTTCCCGACCACGTTTAACGACCCGCTCTTGCTCGGGTCCAGGAGAAGGATGCCCGCGTTGGCCGCCCGCCACCCGCCTTCGGCGACGACCCGAGCCCGCACCGGAATCGGTTCGTTGTCGTAGATCGAGCTGAAGTTGCGTTTCTGGTTGTACTGGATGACCACCTCGACATAGCCGCTCTGGCCGGCGTGGTCGCCCGAAATCGGCGGGCACCAGATGCCGTGCAGCGGTTTGCCTTGGTCGTCGACCGCGTTCGGCGTGATGACCGAGTCTGTGCCGTCGTTCGCAAAGCCGTTCGTCGCGGCCAGTGCGAGCGCCGCGTCGCGGGCCTTGTCGTTCGGGTCGAGGCCGATTTCGGTCTGCCAGTTCGCGAAAAGCTGCGTGGCCGCGGCCAGCGCCGACGCGTCCGCGGCCGCTTGCACCTTCTGCACGTCGTCCAGGATCAATCCGCCGTCGATGGCGATCGCGGCGGCCCCGATCAGAAAGACCAAAGAGAACGCGACGAGAAGACAGACGTTGCCCCGGCGGGCGCGACGGGAAGCGACCATGGGTAGGATCCTGGGCGTTCGAGGGGGTAAGAAGGAGAACTGTTGTACCTGAGATTTGCTTCGTGAGTAAAGCTCACTCGGACCGAAAAAACAAGATTTAACGCGATTCGGTCGCAGCGCGAAAAAAAATAACAGCCGGGCGCGTGCGCCCGGCTGTTATTGCGCTGCGAATCGCAATCGTGCGCCGGCTCACTCGACCAGCCGGATGATGCGAGTGCGGCCGACGAGGTTCGGGTCCCAGTTGACGTTGAAGGTACCGCCGCCGTTAACCTTCATGTCGTAGCTGATGTACTGCGACCCGAGCACGTCCGTACCGCCGTTGCCGGTCACGTTCAGCGTGCCGTGCTGGGCGTAGAACGTGCCGCTGATCTGCGTGGCGCCGTTGCCGGTCACGTCGATCTCATTGGTCGAGCTCCGCTGCTGCCAGAGCGAGATACCGCGGTAAATCCCGCTGGTCATGGGGCTGATCGTAATCGCGCCGGACCCGTTGATGTTGATCCGGTCCGAGTTCGAACTCGGGAGGTTCACGATCATCACGCCGATGGCGCTGAGGCTGCCGCTCCCGGTGAAGGAGAAGCCGCCGCCGTCCATGAAGTAAATGCCCGGATTCATGATCAGCGAGCCCTGACCGCTGACGCTGATCCCGCCACGGAAAACGCCCGGAGAGACGGTTTCGACCCTGTTGCCGGCGACGTTGACCTTGTTGTACGAGGTTGCGCCGCTCGGGCTCGGCTCCGGCAGGTACGCGAGCGGGTCGGGCGTCGGTGGTTGGTTGGTCTTGATGGTGCCGGTGACGGTGCCGCTGCCGCTGACGCCCGGGCTGCCGCTGACGTCGATCTCCTTGTCGGAGGAGACGGTGATATGCCCGCCGCCGGTGGCGCTGATCGCGTCGGGGGCGGTGGAGTCCACGATCAGCGGCGCGCCAACCACGTTCATCGTGCCGTTGCCGACGACCGTCAGCGAACCGCTGGCGGTCGGATCCAGCAGGAGGATGCCCGCATTGGCCGCCCGCCAGCCGCCCTCGGCCACCGCCCGGGCCCGCACCTGAATCCGGTCTGTGCCGTAGATCGAGCCGAAGTACCGCTTTTG
>DATJGQ010000316.1:0-2043 GCA_035494815.1 Gemmataceae bacterium | reverse complement strand
TCAAGGCCGTCAACGCGAATCCGGTCGTCCGCGGTTGCCGGATGATCAAGACTCCGGCTGAACTCGCTCTGCTCCAGGCCGCCAACGACATCACCATCGCCGCCTTCCGCCATGCCCATCCGAGGGTGAAGGCGGGCATGGGTCCGGCCGAGATGGACGAACTGATCGGGACGGCGACGCGGACGCTCGGCGGCGGCTATGATGGCGGGCTGGTCCTGGTCGGAGAGGGGACGGCCTACCCGCATGGAAGCAAGAAGCCGCAGAAGGTCGAACCTGGAGCGGTCGTCCTGTTCGACTGCGGTTGCTCCGTCCATGGCTACCAGTCCGACATTTCGCGCACCTTCATTTTCGGTGCGGCGCCGACCGCCGAGCAACGCAAGGTCTGGGACCAGGTACATCGCGGTCAGCAGATCGCGATCCAGGCGGCGAAGATTGGCGCTCCCGCCGGAAGCGTCGACGACGCCGTCCGCCATGCCTATGAAAGCTGGGGCTACGGGCCCGGCTACAAGCTGCCCGGCCTGTCGCACCGTACCGGCCACGGAATCGGCATGGAGGGCCACGAGCCGGTCAACCTCGTCCATGGCGAGACGACTCCGCTTGCCGACGGCATGTGTTTCTCCGACGAACCGGGGATCTACATCCCGGGCAAGTTCGGGATCCGGCTGGAGGATTGCTGGCACATGACGGAATCAGGGCCGAAATTTTTCACCGTGCCGCCGCCGTCGATCGATAATCCGTTCGGGTAGGAGAATAGCCGTCCAACCATCCTCGCCGCCTTCGCCGCAATGGGCAACGGCAAGCGGCGACGCCTGGGCCCGTCGCTGGAAAGACACGGACGCTGCCCTCGACCCGCTTTCGCCGCTCCTGCTAGGTGCAATCGCGGCGAGCACGCCAAATGATACCGTCCATGCGTTCGAGATCGGCTGCGGGCCCGGCTCGACGACGCTCGCGGTCGCGGATCTCTTCCCGGACGCGGCGATTGTCGCGTGCGACCTCTCGCCAAGCCTCGTCGAGATCGCCCGCGACCGCACCGCCGGCAGGAAAGGCGTCCGGGTTCAACTCGGCGATGCCGAGGCGCTCGCCGTAGCCGACGGCCCGTTCGACCTGTTCTTTTCGCGTCATGGCGTCATGTTCTTCGCCGATCCGGTGCGCGCATTTCGCGCGTTCCGAAGTGCGGCCAACGGGCGGACGGCTGTCGTCTTCAGCTGTTTCCAGGCCTGGGGGCTGAACGCCTGGGCTTCCGATCTCGCCTCGGCGGCGGGGGGCCGCGAACTGCCGAAGCCCGGCCGCGAGCCGAGCGGCTTTGCATTCGCCGACCCCGACTATGTTCGCCAGATTTTAGGATCTTCGGGTTGGGCCGCGGCCGACCCGGAGGACATCTCCTTCGACTATTTCGCTGGTGAGACGCCGGCGGAAGCCCTGTCATTTCTGTCCGAGCTCGGTCCGGCCTCGCTAATCCTCCAGTCGCTGCCGGAAGCGGAACGGCCGGCCGCGGTCGAGCGCATGCGCGCAGTCATTGACGAATATTCCGGCGGGGCCGGCGTCGTGTTCCCGGCGGCGGCGTGGCTCTGGCGGGCGAGCTCGGACTAGAAGGGTTCGTCGCCGGGTGGCGGCGGTGGCCGGTGCGCGGGCGCGCGAGGCGGGTCGATGTCCGCCGGTTCGATCGGATCGAGCGTGCCCTCCCACTTGGCGACCACGACCGACGCGACTGCGTTGCCGACGACGTTCGTTCCCGACCGGCCCATGTCGAGGAAATGGTCGACAGCCAGGATCAGCAATAGCCCGGCCTCGGGAATATTGAACATCGACATCGTCGCCGCCAGCACGACGAGGCTCGCCCTCGGCACGCCAGCCATGCCCTTGGACGTGACCATCAGCACCAGCAGCATCGTCACCTGTTCCCCGAGGCTGAGGTGCAACCCATATGCCTGCGCGATGAAGATCGACGCGTAGGTCATGTACATCCTCGATCCGTCGAGGTTGAACGAATAGCCGAGCGGAAGGACGAAGCTGGCGATGCGCGGCGGCACGCCAAACCGGTCG
>DATJGQ010000315.1:0-3656 GCA_035494815.1 Gemmataceae bacterium | reverse complement strand
GCCGATGCCGCGTGGTCTCGATGAAGAACAACGACGACGGCTTGCTACCACAACGATCACGCTGCCGGCCGCGCGGTCGCCGTTTGACTCGGCCGCGCCATGGGCGCCGGCGGCCGAGCGCGTATTGAGCGGCGAAGGGTTGGCGTGGTCGGACCTGAAGTTGCGCGGGTTGCGCAAGCCGTTTTTCTCGCGCGGCGAACGAGCGGCGCTCGTCGTCCCTGATGACATGACAGCCGCCACGCTCGACGACGATCGTCACCCCCGTCGGCGGGCCGTGCGGCTGATGTTCACGCTCCCCCGCGGTAGTTACGCGACGATGGTGGTCAAGCGGCTTCAATTTGACAGAACCGGCGAGCCGGGAGCGTAAGCGACCGGAGTTTTGAGACGCCCCAAAACTCTGGTCGGTTACGCTCCCGGCCCGTCCACTTTGGTCCCGATTATTTCCAGCGACTGCGTCACGACATCGAACGCCGCCCGCGGCCGGCCGAGCCGTTTCGCGTTTTCCTTGATTTGCGACAGCCGGCCGGGCGGATCGAACAGGCCGGTCACTTTGTGGGCCAGCGTGGCGAGGTTATTGACCTTGATGGCCGCGCCGTTTTCCAGAAGGTAGTCGCTGTTGCGGCTCTCCTGGCCGGGGATCGGGTTGACGACAACCATCGCGACGCCCCGGGCCAATGTCTCGGACGTCGTCAGGCCGCCCGGCTTCGACAAGACGATGTCCGCCGCGGCCATCAGCTCGTCAATCTGGTCGGTGAAGCCGAGCACCTTGACGCGGTGCCGATCTGGGACCGCCGCGGCCTGCAACTCGCCGCGCACTTCCTCGTTGCGCCCGGCGACCGCGACGATCTCCAGCGGCCGTTCGACGGTCAGCAGTTGCTCGAAGATGCGTTTGATCGGGCCGACGCCGAACCCGCCCGCCAGTTGCAACACCACCGGCAGATCGCCGACTAGGCCTTGACGGCGGAGGCACTCGTCGCGATCCTTCGCCTCGGCGAAGACCGGGTGGATCGGGATGCCGGTGACCCGCGTCAGGCCGGCGGGCACGCCCCACGATTGCAGATACAACGCGCCTTCCGCGGTCGCGGTGAAGAACAGCTCGCACGGCGAATTCACCCAGAGCCGGTGGGTTTCGAAGTCGGTCGTAACGGTCACCTGCGGCAGGCCGCACTTCCCTTCCCGTCGAAGCGCCGCGATGATCTCGGCCGGCAGGAAATGGGTGTTAATCGCCAGGTCCCACTGTTCGCCGCACACGAGCTTGGAGAACTTCGTCAAGTTCATGCGCTGCCACGCGAGCCGCAGCCGGTCCGCACGGTGCTTGCCGGATTTGCTCGGCTGGTCCATCAGGTCGTAAAAGAAGCCCAGGACGTGCGGCGCCTTGTTGACCAGGTCGAGGTACGCCTTGCCGTAGACTTGCCGGAAGGCGGCGTTGGTCAGTTCGAGGACGTCGACGTTGCGGACGACGGCGTCCGGGACGAGGCGACGGACGGCAAGCTCGACCGCCTGCGCGGCTCGAAGATGGCCGGCCCCGACGGACGCGGAGAGGACGAGAATGCGCGGCGGCACGACGGGACACCTTGGCGCGGGGCGACCGGGGCGTAATATACCGTGCGACAGGCCGAGTCTCGAACGGAAACCGTCAAGGGGGCGGCAACCCGATATGCCCGCATTGGCCGACCTGCGCGACCAGGCCGTCGCCGGAATCTCTCCGCCGCAAGTGAACGAGGCGATCATCCGCGACGTGTGGCCGTCCGTCGCCGCCTACCCCGCGGCCGCGAATTTCGCTCGGACCGCGTACCGGTCGATCATCCTCGCGCCGCTCGGCTGGTTAGCACTGGCGCCGCTCTACTTTAAGAAGCTCCTCGGCGTCGCGCCCGGTCTGCATGGGTTGGCCACGCGCTACCGACTGACCAACCGCCGCCTGATGATTTGTCACGGCTATAAGCCGATCTCCGTCAAGGAAGTGCCGCTCGACCAGATCAAGGACGTGCGGCTGGTGACGGACGCGAACAGCGAGTTTTTCGTGGCCGGGAATCTGGAGATCGTCGACCCGTCCGGCGCCGTCGTGATGACGCTGCCGGGCGTCGCCGAAGCGGAGTCCGTCCGGCATTCCATTTTGCAGGCGGCGGCCGCGTGGGGCCCGGTCTTGGCTGCGGACAAGCAGAGTGACGTGCAGAAGCACAGCGCCGGAACGCCAGCCCCCGGCTGAAGCCTTTCGGTCGCTACTCCTACTTGCCTTTGACCAATTCGCGGAACGCCCTGCACAGCAGCGGCGCCGTCTCCGGCCCGAGGCTGTTGACCTCGCCGTAAGGCGCCTTCGCCTGACCATACGTGAACGGCGCCTTCTCGTCCCATTGTCGTTTCGGCAAGATGTATCCCAATTCGTCGTTGCCGAGCCCCACGAGCATCCGGTACGGGCGATCGAGTTGCGGGTAGATGGCCGGCTCGATCGGCGCGTCGGGGAAGTCGGCGCCCGGGTCGGGCGGATCCTGGACCTTGCCGAGCACGAGTTCCGGATAGATCTCGCCGGGGATCACCGCAACGTCCAGGTCGCCGAGCCGTAGCCAGCCGAGTTCCGTGCGGACGGCCGCCCCCTGCGCGTTCGGATCGTCCGCCGGCGCCGCGGGCTTCTGATACGGGTCGCCGGTCCAGAGTTCCATCGGCCGGTCGAGCACCTTGAGCTGCTTGCCGACCAGGAACATTTTGTTTGCGACGGGGAGCGCTAGCTCGCGGGTACGGACTTGCATCGGCGTCAGCGCGAGGGGCTTGGCCTGCGCCAGCGCCTCATCCGTGCGCTTGGCGAGCAACTGGCCATATCGCCGCATCTTTTCTACCGATCCCTCCGGCAGCCGCTCGCCCTTCTCGTCGCGGACATCGACGCGGATCGTCGTCATTAGACCGCCGACCGTGCCCGTCAGATAAACGACCGGGCATCCGTACTTCTCGCGGAGGGCCTGCACGGTAACGCCGACATAATCGCTGCTCAGTCGCGTGTTGCTGCTTGCCAGCGTCTCCGGGTGACAATTCCATTGCACGAGGATGCCGGCGGGCTTGTCGGTGCCGGGCTCGCGAAATTGCAACGTGACGAGTTCGTCGTGCAGCACGATGGGTTGGCGACCGTCGTGCAGCAACTCCGGTGCGGCAACCCGGCCGATCTGCGCCGCGACGGGCCGCAGATTCTTCTCCGCGGCGCGAACGGCGCTCACGATTTGAGCTTCGACGCGTTTGAGGTAGTCGGGATCGACGCCGCACGTGAACGGGTTCGGGCCCCACATGCCGATCGTGTCCGGCCCGTGGTGGTCGTGCGTGCTGCTGACGAGGACGTAGGTAAAACCGGGCAGTTCCTTACGGACGCGCTGCACGGATGTGAAGAACAGCCCGACGAGATCGGCGGACGCGATGGCGATCTTCGTCTCGCCGTGCCGCAGCACGACCGCGCGGACGAGAAGCGGGTCGAGAATTTCGGTCGCCTTGCGGTTCTGGCCGAACCCGGCCAGGTAGACGGGCTTGCCGCCGAGCGCGGGTGTGATGTCGGCCTCGCCGAACCCGGCCTCGAGCGGCGGTTGGGCGGCGCCGATTGAGGCGCTCACGAAAAGTATCAGAGCCGGAAGCGTAAGCAACGGGAACGCCCTCCCGTCGCTTACGCTTCCGGCTCTGAC
>DATJGQ010000314.1:0-3463 GCA_035494815.1 Gemmataceae bacterium | reverse complement strand
GCCGGTTTTGCACCTGTGGGCAGCAGGAATTCGATGACGTCCGCGAGGTCCTGCTTGCTTACCTGCTTTTCCAACTCGTCGGGCATGAGCGACTGTCCCGTCGCCTGCAGCGACTCGATCTGGGAGCGCAGGATCGTGTCTTCGGCATTTTCGGCGCGGCGGAGGGTGACGCTCGCGGGCGTCTCGGCGGCGAGCATTCCCGTGAGGACCCGACCGCTGGTGGTCGTCACCTGATAATTGACATAGCGCGGATCGACCTCGCGATTCGGGTCGAGCACGTCGGTCAGGAGTGCTTCCCGCGTTTTGTTGCCGAGGACCGCGCGTAAGTCCGGCCCGACTTCATGACCTGCGCCGTCGAGCTTGTGGCAGACGGCGCAGTGTTTCAAGAAAAGCGGCTTTCCGCGGGCGACGTCGCCGGGCATTTCGAGCACGCCGCGATAGTCCTCGACGACCTTGCGGCGGTCGCTCGCACCGACGTTGGCGAAGAGGGCCACCGCCCGCTGGCGGATCTCGGCGTTGCGGTGGTTGCGGAGCTGATCGCGGCGGGCGGCTTCGAGCTGGGCGGGCGAGACGCGTTTCGCTTCGACCGCGTCGAGGAGCTTGACGACGCGCGCCGGGCGGGCAAGGAGCGCCTCGACCACCTCGCGGCGGAGCGACGGGCCGTAACTGTCCCAGCCGGCAAGAAGCAACTCGACCGTCCGCGGCTGATCCTGCGCGGCGAGCGCGCGGACGGTGGCCGACTGGATTTCGGGCGGCTGTCGCGGGCTCAACAGTGCCGCGAGTGGTTCGCCGGCGATCGCGAACGGGCCGAAGCCGAGCAGCCGGACGGCCGCGACCCGTTCGACCAGCGGGGCCCTATCGTCCGCGGCCGTTCCCGCCGCATGCTCGAACGTCGGGCGGACCGCATGGACGACATCCGCGAGTTGCGGCGGCGGCTTCTCCCACAACGTCCGTAGCGAGAGCTTGCTGTTCTGCAGGCCCTGTCCGAGCCCGTCGAGCACCGCTGCCTGGCGAGCGGCGGGGTTTATCCCCGCCGGACTTTGCTCGGCCACGAGCTTGAACGCCCGCGCGAGCGCCGCCGGGTCGGCCTGGGCGCCGACGACTGTCGCGATCCGCCTCAGAACTGCCGTCGCATGTCCTTGCGACAGGAATTCGGCGTCCGCCGCGAGTCGCGCCATCAGGTCCGGAGCGCACCGGGCTGCCGAACTGAGGGCTGCGGATTGGGTCCACGGGTCGGCACCCTCCCGTCGCAGGATTCTCGCGAGCCCGGGCGCGGCCACGGCCGGATCGAGTCCGCCGAGCGTGAATGCCGTCTGAAAGCGGACGCGCTCGTTTGGGTCGTCCGTCTTTGCGAGGACGGCCGAACGCAGGGCGTCCGATCGGGACAAGAATGGTTCGCTCAGTTGCAGGGCGTGCTCGCGGACGTCGGGGCTTGCGTCGGCGAGCGCCGTTTCGACCAGCGGACTGGCGAGCGCGCGGAGCCCTTCAAGTGTTCGCAGCGCGTGGACGCGGCCCTCCGGCTCAGGCGCGGTGCGGGCGAGCGCCTCGAGGGCGGGAACGATTGACTGGTCTTGGCGCTCGATGAGCAGACGCTGTGCGATGTACCGCCACCACGAGTTCGGTTCACGGAGTTTCGCGACGAGATCGGCGGACGCCGTCTTTCGCAAGTCGAAACGTGCTCCGCTTCGCGTCGCGGCTAAACGGTCGGGGACGATGCGCCAGATCCGGCCGCGCCCGCGGCTCTCGAGGTTCATTTTCGCCTTGATATCGTCCGGCAACGACAGCGGCGTCTCAATCGCCTCGCGATAGAAGTCGAGGATGTAGAGCGCCCCGTCGGGTCCTACCGTCAGGTGCACCGGACGGAACCAGTTGTCCGGGGACGCGAGAAACTCGCAGCCGTCGTCGACGCGCTTGGCGACGAAGGTCCCGCCCGCCGGCTCCAGCGTGTCGCGGTGGATCAGGTTGTTCGCCGGGTCGCAGACGAACGTGTTGCCGCGGTAGGGCTCCGGGAAGAGGTCGGCCGTGTAAACGACCGGGCTGCACCCGGAAGTCACGAACCCGCCGGGGACCTTCTCCGATGCCGGCCAATTCGCATACCGAGGGTCGAGTAGTCGGCGGCTCGTGCGTTCGACTCGCCACGCCTCGAACGGGCTGATGCGAAACACCTGGCAGGCCGCGCCGTGATCCGGGATGTCGAGCGTCACGGCGGGGACGCTCAAATACGGGTTGCGGCGGAGATAGTGGTCGGGCAGGACGACGTGTCGCAAGTGCTGGCTGTTCGTCGCGGTGAACCAACGGCCGAACGCGTCCGGACTCAGGCCGTACTGACCGCCGCCGGAGGTCGGCTCCAGGCTGCCGGGGATGTCGGGATGAAACCGCACATGGCGGTTTCGCAGTGTCAGCGCGGGGAAGTCCGGCTTCTCGGGGCAGGTGACGGTGCCGCCGTTACTGCCCGCGCAGCCGTGCACCCAATTGTCGAGGCCCCACTGCAGGCTGTTGAGCAGTTGCTGAATGTTCTCGACGCCGAAGCCGGTGTAGAGGACGCGGCGCTTGTCGGAACGGCCGTCGTCGTCCGTGTCTTCGAAATAGAGCAGGTCGGGGGCGTTGGCGACGAGCAGGCCGCCCTTGTACGGCATGACGCCGGTTGGGAAACGCAGACCCTCGGCATAGAGGGCGCTCGTCTCGTAGTAGCCGTCGCCGTCGGTGTCGGTGAGGCACTTGATGCGGCCGGAGGTGATGGTGCCGGTGGCGCGCCCGCCGTTGGGGTAGCCGCGCATCTCGGCGACGAAGATGCGGCCCCGCTCGTCGAACGCCATCGCGACCGGGTCCACGACCTCCGGCTCGCAGGCGACCAGTTCGGCACGGAACCCGGGCAGCAATCGGAACGTCGCCATTTCCTCGCGCGGCGACAGTGGGCCGGGTACGCCACCGGGCCTCGGGTCCGCTGCCCGCATAGTCACCACGGGACACACGGAAAACACGAAAAAAAGAATAATCGAACTGGCCGTCGCGCGCACCGTGATCTCCTCCCGCCGTTTAATTCCGAGTATTCCGTGGTGACAAATCGGCCGCCAACTCGCGAACTTTGCCGACGACCTTCTCCTCGAGCCCCGCCTGCCATTTGCTCGGCTGGCCGTAAGGGAGCATCGACGTGTCGCCTTCGTAGCCGCCCTCTTTCAGCACGCGCTCCGAGGGGATGTAGGCCATCACGTCGTTCGCGTAGCCGGTGACCCAGACGGGACGCGGGCCGGCCAGCTCTTTTTTCACGCGCAACCCGTAATCGACCACCACCTCGCCGCCGAGGCTGACCCAGAATGGCCCGTCCCCGAGTCGCCAGACTTGGACCGGGTAACGCGGATACTCGCGCGGGATCGAACCGCCGGCGTCGAGCATCTTGAGATACCGCTCGGCCCGTTGTCGTTTGGTGTGGTTCTTTTTGTCCTGGGCGTCGGCGACGAGTTGT
>DATJGQ010000313.1:0-3820 GCA_035494815.1 Gemmataceae bacterium | reverse complement strand
CTGTTGGAACGATCCAACAACAGCGCGGTCATCGAATGGGCGGCCGAGGGATTGACGGCCGCCTGCCCCGTTGCCCCGGACGGGGAGACCATCGCGGCGCGGACGGCCAACATCCTGACCGCCCGGTTAGAGACGACGACCGATCGGTACGTCGTGCACGCGGCGGCCCGGGGGCTGGCCGCGCTCGCGCCGCGGCTCGATGAGGCGGCGGCGGCCCGGGCGTTTGCCGCCATGTTCGCCGGGTTCGTGCGGACCGCCGACGACCTCGTCTATTGGATGGAACTGCCCGAGCTCGCGGCGGTGGCGCGACGGCTGCACGGGCCGGCCGCGATCCGAGCCAGTGACGAGTTGGTTACTACGTTGGCCCGGGAGCGGAGCCGGGACGCCTTTCACGCCGTGGGCCCGGCGCTCGCGGTGCTGGCGCCGCGGCTGGACCCTGCGGCGGTGGACCGGGCCTGGGATGGGCTGGTCAGGGTGCTGGGTCGGGACGGCCGGGACTGTGAGTTGGCCCTGGCCGAGCCTCTGGAAGCCCTGGCGGCCCGGCTCGACGGTCCGGAGGCGGCCCGGGCGTGGGACGGACTGGTTGGCGTGCTCCGCCGGACGGACGCGTGGTACGCATCGCAGGTGGCGGGACGGGGCTTGGCCGCGGTGGCGACTCGGCTGGGCGCCGCGGACGTTCCGCAGGCCGGCGACGGCCTGATCGAACTGATCCGGTCGGCACCGAGCGCGGGCGCCCTTTCGGCGGCGGCCCAGGGATTGACGGCACTAGCGCCGCGGTTGGACGGTCCAGCCGTGACTCGGGTGGGCGACGGTCTCGTAGCCGTCATCGGCAAGCGGGCGGTGCACGCGAAGGCCGTGAAGGCGACGGCCGAAGGGTTGGCGGCCGTGGCGGAACGGCTGGATGGCCCGGCGGCGCAGCGGGCGTGGGACGCGCTGGCACGGGCGGCAGGTAAGGAGACAGACACGGACGCGCTGACGGCCGTCGGCCAGGCTCTGACGGCCCTCGCGCCGCGAGTGGATTCACAGGCGCCCCGGCGGCTCGCCGACGAACTGATCGCCGCGCCCGGCTCCTGGCGGGTGGCCGTCGTGGCCCCGCTGTTGGATTCGCCGTCGGCGATCCGGGCGAGCGATGCGATGGCCGCTGCGATCGGCGCTACCGACAACTCGATCGTGACCAACGTGGCCAGCGAAGGCTGGGCCGTCCTGGCCCCCCGCCTCGACGGGCCAGTTGCCCAGCGGGCCTGGGATTGCCTGGCCGGAACCCTGGATAAGGGCGGGAATGTCGTTGCGAACGGGGAGGCGAGTCGGGGGCTGGCAGCATTGGCAGCCCGGCTCGATGGGCCGGCCGTGCTCCGGGCGTTCGACAGGATCGTCGCGCTCGTCGAACGCGGTGGGGCCGTCGGCGCCTCGGATGCCGTGGGAACGGCGGCGGCGGCACTGATCGACCGGATGGACGCCCCTGTCCGGCCAGCTTCCCGGGCTCGCCTGGCCAGGGCCGCAGTCGTCGGCCTCAAACAGGTCCGCAACCGGGATCGGCTCCAGGGGTCCTGGGCCGACATCTGTTTCGTGATTGACCAGTTCGCGCCGGTCGTCGAGAGGTCGATCACCGCCGGCGACCTTCGGCTCAGCGGCATCGGGAGAGGAGACGAAGGCGACAGTTTCAACGGGCCGCAGTTCATGATCGGCTGGCCTCTTTTTACTGCCACCGCCGATGTCGCCACGGTCGCCGACTGCCTGCGCCATCCGGCCTGCGTCGGCCGGACGCGCCAGCTCGTGCTCCACCGTCTCGAGGAACTGGCCTTCCCGCCGACCGACGCCGACAAGCGACAAGCCCTCGCCGAATCGTCCGGCACCGGCCTGGCGCTCCCCATGACCGGCGGTCTGTTGGCCGCTGGGCGACAGGCGAAGTGGGAGCGCGACCGCAAGTTCCGTACAACCTGGGACGCCGTCGTCTGGCTGGCGGAGCACCACCCGGAGATCGACCTGAGCAAGCCATACAAGCCGCGAAAGTGAAACGTCGTCGCGCCCGAAAATCAAGTTGCGGCGGACATCTGCGGCTCTCCGCCGAGGCACCGGGCAGTCTACCAGAGTAGTGCCCGGTCGCCCGGGAACCGCACGGAAATGTCGCTTAAATCATCTTCGGCCCGATCAGCCGGGTCGCGCAGTCGCCAGGCGTCGGGGATGGCGGTGACGAGATCGGGGGCCACGCGAGCATTTTACCGCGCACTGAAGCATCCGCTGAGCTACCCACAGGGTGTGTCGTAGGGTGGGTCGAGTCTTCGAGGCCCACCATCTTGCGCGATCGTCTCATGTTGAGCCTTGAAGACTCGGCCCACCTTACTTCATCGGTAGCGTCGGTACGGTCCAAATCAGGACGGTGGTGTCCACACTGGCCGTCGCCAGCGTGCGGCCATCCGGCGCAAACGCCAGCGACGAGATGGGGCCGCGGTGCCCGCTGAACGTCCGCAACCGTTCGCCCGTTTCGGCATTCCAGACGCTTACGCCGTCTCCGTGCAAAGCAGCGACGAGCCGACCGTCGGGAGAGTAATCGACCGGCCGGTAGAGGCTGTCGAGGCGTTCGGAGTTGGGAATTCGCAAGCGCTCGCGGCCGCTAGCGACGTCGATGAGCCGCACTTCGAAACTCGCGCTGACAAGCGTCCGGCCGTCGGCAGCGAAGGCCATGTTCCCCGTCGACATGATCGGGGCGGGTCTCGAGAATTGATCGCGTGCTGTTCAACCGCGTCTAGATCATCCCCAGCCCGATCCGGCGGCCCGAATCCGTCGCGGGCGATTCGTGCTCACAGGTGACGCCGACTTGCTCGCTCGTCAACACTTCGCCGAAGAGTGTGTACGGCGTCGCGTCGCCGATGCGCACGGAAACCGTCCGTCCGGTCAGCCGCTCGTGGCCGTCGAAGACGACGATGTGATCGGTCATCGTGCGGCCGGTGAGTTGTGGAAGATCGCTCGACGGGAGCGCTTTCTTGCTCACGCCTTCGACGAGGACTTCAACCGTCTCGCCGATCCAACGCCGATGATCGGCAAGGCTCGACTCACCCTGGATTGCAAGCAGGTCGTTGTTGCGGCGCTTCTTCACCTCTTCGGGAACGTCATCGGGGTAGAGGTCGTCGGCCTTCGTGCCGGGGCGGGTGCTGTACTTGAAGATGAAGCTGTTCTTGAAGCCGGCGTCGCGAACCAGGTCGCACGTTCGCTGGAACGACTCTTCGGTCTCGCCGCAGAAGCCGACGATGAAGTCGCTGGAGATCGCCACGCCGGGGACCGCTTCGCGACAGCGGTGGAGCATGTCGCGGTAGTAGCCGACCGTGTAGAGCCGCTTCATCCGCTTGAGCACCTCGTCGCAGCCGGACTGGGCCGGGACGTGCAAGTACTTGCAGACTTTCGGCAGGTCGCGGACCGCGGCGAGCAGGTCGTCGTCCATGTCCCGCGGGAAGTTGGTGACGAACTTGATCCGCTCGACGCCGGGCGTGTCGTGGATCAGGGCGAGCAGGTCGCCGAGTGAGTGCGTGCGGCCGTCGCCGTTGCGGTGGCTGTAGCTGTTGACCGTCTGGCCGACGAGCGTGACCTCCTTGCAGCCCTGGTCGGCGAGCTGGCGGACCTCGGCGAGCACGTGCGCCGGCGGCCGGCCCTGCTCCGGGCCGCGGACGCTGGGCACGATGCAGTAGGTGCAGAACTTGTCGCAGCCGAACTGCGTGCGCACGAACGCCTGGAACGGCGTCGGCCGCATGCTCGGGTCGCGGGCGGGGTCGTAGCTGACGAAGCTGGCTTCCACCTCGTGCCGTCCGGCGTCCGACCGCCCGAGACT
>DATJGQ010000312.1:0-5360 GCA_035494815.1 Gemmataceae bacterium | reverse complement strand
CGCGGCTCTGACAGTGCTGCGGGGATCTCGCGCGACGAGGACCGCTACGCGGAAGCGGCGTCTAGCCGGGCCGTCGGTAGAAATCGGGGCGGCGTCCGAGCCTTGGTCGCCTGCTCGAACGCGTAGGCCAGCTACAAGAGCGTCGGTTCGCTCCAGGGCCGGCCGAAGACGACAGGCCGACCGGCAGGACTCCGGCGGGGTCACGAAACCTGGGCGGAGTTTCAACGGGGGGTGGACGCACGGCCAGCGAAGGTGAGCACTCTGACTGGCACCCGGGCCGCCGAGTGAATTACAATGACGTGCGAATCATGAACGACGGCACGGGAGGCGCGTCATGGCGCTTGAGCCGCTGCATAAGCCGGCCTCCGCGCCTGTGACCCCGGCCCAATGACATGACACACGCCCGCGTGGCCCTGGTGACCGGCAGCGGCAAACGCCGCGTGGGCTGGTACGTCGCCGACGAGTTGGCCGACCGCGGCTACGACATCATCGTTCACTACCGCCACTCCGCGGCGGAAGCGGCCGAGACGGTCGCCAGCTTCCGCGATCGCGGGGTCGAGGCGATCGCGATCGGGGCCGACCTGACCGACGAAACGTCGGCCCGCGCACTCGTCGAGCAAGCGCTCGCCCATTTCGGCCGGCTCGACGTGCTCGTCAATTGCGCGGCGATCTGGGAAGCAAAGCGGCTGGAGGAGGTCACGTCCGCCGATGTCCGCCGTCACTTCGAAATCAACACGCTCGGTACATTCGTCTGCTCGCAGCAGGCCGGACTGGCGATGGTGAAGCAAACGGAGGGCGGGTGCATCGTCACAGTCGGCGACTGGGCGGACGTCCGGCCATACGTCAATTACTCCGCCTATTTCGTCTCAAAGGCCGCGATCCCCGGGCTGACGCGATGCCTGGCGGTCGAGCTGGGCAAGCGCAACCCGAAGATCCGTGTCAATTGCGTCCTGCCCGGCCCCGTCATGCTGCCGCCGGACCTGCCACTGGCTGAGAAACTGCACTCGATCGCCGGCACCCTGGTTCAGCACGAGGGCCGGCCGGAAAACGTCGCCCAGGCGGTGCTTGCCCTCATCGACAATGACTTCATCACCGGCGTCTGCCTGCCCGTGGACGGCGGGCGGTCGATCTTCGCGCCGGAATGAAAACGCGAGAATCCGACTTACGGAATCGCGAAAAAAGGGTATCCTTGGATTTAGGGCCGGCCCTAGGGAAATGAGAATTTTTCCCCGGATTCGGGCGTCCCGCCCAAGGAGATTCTCGTGATTCATCTCCGTTCCGCGCGGCGGGGGTTCACGCTCATCGAACTCCTCGTCGTCATCGCCATCATCGCCGTGTTGATCGGTCTGTTGCTGCCCGCGGTACAGAAAGTTCGCGAATCGGCCATGCGGCTGAAATGCGCCAACAACCTCAAGCAGATGTGCCTGGGACTGCACAACTTCGCCCAGGCCAACGGCCGATTTCCGCCGGCCTACGACAACCAGCCGCCCACCATGTTCGATTACATCCCGGGCTGGGGTTGGGCCACGCATTTGCTGCCCTACGTCGAGCAGGACGCCCTGTACAAACAGCTGAACCCGATGATGACCGGTCCGACGCGGTTCGGCGGCGGGGTGAACCCGGCGGCCCCGACGCCGTTGACGCAGAAGTCGCTGCCGATCTACCGCTGCCCGTCCGACAACGGGCCCGAGCTGAACACCTTCCGACTCAACCACGCGACCTCGAACTATCGCGCGGTGTGCGGGACCAACGGCAGCCTGAACGGCGCTTTCACGACCAACGAAGATCGCGGCGGCGTGATGTTTCAGAACAGCAAGGTCAAGATCGAGGAGATCAGCGACGGGACGTCGTTCACGATCGCACTCGGCGAGTGCCTCTTCGACGAGTCGACCGACAAATGGGCCGCCATCTGGCCGGGGATGATCGGCACACTCCCGGACCCGAAGAACAGCTTCCTCAACAGCGTCATGATCAGCTGCGTAATGTGGCACCTCGACGACGACAGCGCCTGGATCAACGGCCCGGCCCCGCAGGCGTTCTCCAGCCGGCACCACGGCGGGGCGTACATGGGCTTCTGCGACGGGTCGATCCGCTTCTTCCGCGACAACACGGACCCGAAGGTGCTGAAGTGGATGGGCGGCCGCCGGGACGGCGTCGTGGTCGAGCCCGATTTCTAGCGCCGAGAGAGTCTCACTCCAGCGTATGCGTGCCGTGGGTGACCGCCCCGCCAGCCCGCAGCGCGGCGGCGACCAACGTCGTCTCGGCGAGTTCCTGCTCGGTCGCGCCCGCCTTTTTGGCTTTCTTCGCGTGGATCTCGATGCAGTACGGGCACTGCGTCGTCAGCGCGACCGCGACCGCCATCAGTTCCTTGTACTTGAGCGGGATCGCCCCGCCCTGAAACGCCGCCGCGTCGAACGCCTGGAACCCCTTGAACGCCTCCGGCGCCAACTCGCCAAGTTTCTTGAGCTTCGTCAGGTGCTTCATGTCATACATCGCGCGTCTCCTCGTGAGATCGGGATCAATGTCGGCGGCCGAAGGCCCATGCCTACGATTGATTCCGGATCGCCCTTTGCACCCGATCACTATCACTGACAATCACTTGCGTCACAAATCTGATTGATTCCGGTGATGTCGCATTGTTCCGGGTTGGCGTGGGCACGTTCCGGAACGAATCAATTCCCTGAGAAACTCGAGCAACAGTCGGCCGATTCACTTCGCGCCCGGCCGCACGAACCAATGCAGCCCCTGCCCGGTTGACGTAAACGTCATCAGGTAGACCTCGCCGCGCTCGTCCTCGCCGAATGACATCCACGGCAGCTTTTGGCCGTTGATCGGCCGGTTCGCGACGACTCGCTTCTGGGCGTCGTCGTATTTCAGCGCCCAGATCCGGCCGCTGACGTAGTCGGCGTAGAGGTACTGGCCGTCCAACTCGGACAGCCGCGAGCCACGATAGACCAAACCGCCGGTGATCGACTTGCCGATGTCGTGGTGGTACTCCCAGATCGGCTCGATCAGGTCGTTGCGGACGTCGGAGCCCTTCGGGCCGAACGGGTGCATCGACTCGCGGACGTTCCAGCCGTAGTTGCCGCCCTTTTCGACGAGGACGATCTCCTCATAGAGGTTCTGGCCGACGTCGCCGCCCCAGAGACGCCCGGTCTTGCGGTCGAACGCCATCCGCCAGACGTTGCGGAGGCCGTAAGCGAAGACCTCCGGCCGCGCATCAGTGCGGCCGGCGAACGGGTTGTCCTTGGGGATTGCGTACGGCTTGCCGGCGTCCTTGCGGTTGACGTCGATCCGCAGGATCTTGCCGAGGATCGTATTCAGGTTCTGGCCGTTCCTGTCGGGGTCGTTCGCCGCGCCGCCGTCGCCGATCGCGATGTAGAGATAGCCGTCCGGGCCGAAGCAGACTGTGCCGCCGTCATGGTTCCAGTACTTGTGCGGGATACGGAGCAACTCCTCCTCCGACGCTTTGTCCGCTTTATTCGGGTCGTCCTTGCTGACGCGGAACCGGGACACGACGTTGGTGAGCTTCGCCTTTTTGTCCGTGTAGAAGACGAAGAACTCGCCGGTCTTCTTGTAGTCGGGGTGGAATGCCAGGCCGAGGAAGCCTTCCTCGTTGGTGTTATCGTCGTAGCGGACCTTCGCCTGCATGTCGAGGAAGACCTGCGTCTTGGTCGCGTTCTGGTCGTTAGGGAAGACGTGGACGACGCCGTGCTGCGTGGCGACGAAGACGCGGTTGGAACCGTCGCCGGCGTGCGTGAGCACGATCGGCCGCAGCGGCACGACCTTGCCGCTCTCCGGCTCCGCGCTCCAGCCGGACCATTCGAGCTTCGGGAAGGCGATGGCCGTCGTCAGCGGTAGCGGCGACTCGTCCACCGGCAGCCCGGGCACTTGCGCGGGAATGGCGGTCACTGTGCCGGCCCGCGTATCCGTGACGAGGAGATTCTTGCCTTCGCGGTCCAGGCAGACACCGGCCGGTTCCTGAAACCCGGTCGCGAGCACGACCGGTTTGTCGCCGGGCCGCGGGATGACGAGCACGCGGCCGTCGTTGTGGTCGGTCAGATACAATCGCCCGCGCCAGTCCCAGGTGACGCCGCCGCCGGCGCCTTGTGCGACTTCCGTGAGCGTCCCGTCGGAGAGTCGCAGTCGCTGCACACGTCCCGCCTGATCGGTGAGCAACAGGTGCGACATGCCGTCCATCGCGACGCCCTGCACGTGCTGCAGGCCCGGCGTGGTGGTGATGTCGGCGGCCTTCTCGACTTTCGGTTCGCCGCGGCCGCGCGGCGGCAGCGGCAGGATGCGGAAGACGGCGCCCGCAGAAGTTTCGCCCGAGTCGGTGACGTAGAACGCGCCGCGTTCGTCGACGGCGATGTCGTTGAGGAACTGCGGCGGCGTCGGAAACTTCGCCGCGGCGGCATACTCGCTCGACTTGCCGGCGCGATCGATCCTCAGCACTCGGTTCTTATCAACGACGTAGATCGAGTCCTTCCAGGTCACGAGGCCGGTCGGGTCGTCGAGCCCGGACGCGAACGGCTCCGCCTTGCCGTTCGAGAGGACGAGAATCGCGCCGTCGCCGTCCTTGCCGGGTTCGCCCATCACCGCGACGTAGACCCGGCCGTCCGGGCCGACGGCGACTGCCGTCGGGTTTTTCAAACCGGTCACCATCAACTTCGACGGCTCCGCCGCGAATGCTCGTGTGATGAGCAAGGTCAGGACGAAGGCAATGCGAAACTTCACTGGTCGGACTCCGACGGACTTTGAGGTGTAGGCAATTCAAATATGTTATGACGATCTCATTTCGCCGGGACCAGCGCCCGCAACAGCGGCTCGCGCCATTTGCCGCTCTTCCGGTCGAAAGCCCCGAACCCGGCGCCGAATTCCCAATACGCCCAGGACATCTGGAGCTTCTCCGCTTCCCGTGCGACGGCATTCGTCCACGCGACGCGCGAGTCCGTCGGGGCGACCTGGTACGCGCCGAATTCGCCGAGGTAGAGGGGCCGCCGCTCTTTCGCGGCCCATGCGGCGGCGCGGGCGAAGTCCGACTGCAGCGTCTTCGTCTGCTCCGGCGTGCCCGTCCAGGTTCGGCCGCGCCAGGCGTCGCTGCCCTTGGCCCACTCCGCGCCCTGGTGCGTGAACTGGAACGGCTCGTAGTAGTGGAAGGTCGCGATCAGCCAGCGGTCGTCCGCGGGCAGTTGCATTTTTTCGAGGTTGCGGAAGTTGTTCCACTGACTGGGACCGATGACGATCGCCCGCCGCGGGTTGGTCGGCCGCACCGCCTTGAGCAGCGGCGCGATCATCCTGTTCCACCGTTCGTCGGTCAGCTTTTCGTGAGGCTCGTTGAGGAATTCGAACACCAGCCG
>DATJGQ010000311.1:0-3180 GCA_035494815.1 Gemmataceae bacterium | reverse complement strand
GTCGCCCGCCGGCTCGAAACGACGCGCGCCAGTGTCCGCACCGAGATGCTCCGCCTCGCCACGAGCGGCGGGAAACCCGTAGAAACCGCGGCCTTGCGGGCGCTCGCCAATGCTCTCGTGCTCCGCGCGACGCAAGCGGCGTTGACGGCGGCCAAGGGCGTGGGCTTTGTCCGCCCCCACCCTGCCCAACGGTGGTCGCGACAGGCAATGTTCTTCCTCGTCTGGTCGTGCCCGCGGCCCGCCGCGGAGGCGACGGTCGGCTACTTGCTCGGCGAGTGCGACGTCAGCTAGACCGCGACGACGACCGTCTCGATCGCGTCGCTTTCGAGATCCACGACCAGACAGGTCTTCTCTCGGGTTCGATGCAGGGCCCCGGGGTTGATGACGCGGGTCTTGGCCGCGCGCCGCTGATCGGCGACGTGCGTGTGGCCGTAGAAGAGATAGTCGTAGTGCCCGGCGTGTTCCAAGTCGTGGAATAGCTTTGCCTCATGGCCGTGCGCCCAGGCGATCTGCTTTGCCGCGAGTTCGAGATGGCCGAACGATTCGTGCAGGGTCGCGCCGATCTGGGCAATCGCGCGGGCGATCCCCTCGCGGTCGGCGTCGCAGTTTCCGAACACGAAATGGACGTCCCAGCCGGCGAACGCGCGGGCGGCCTCCGGGTCATCGATGTCGCCGCAGTGGATGAGGAGTTCGGCGCCGCGCTCATTCAATAGCGCGAGGGCCGCCGCGATCGTTCGCAGCCGGCCGTGCGTGTCGCTGACGACGCCGATCTTCATGCCTTGCACCACCCCGCGTCGGATGAACCGTACACCGCTTTGATCAGCCCTTCCACGAAGAAATGCTCGCCCCACGCGACCGACTCGTCCACGCCGAGCTTCTTGTGGAAGTGATAGATGCAGTGCTTGACAATCCCTTCCCACGCCGGGTCGGGCCGGGCGAGGAAGCGGTCGCTGCAAAGCGTTTCGAGAGCGGTCAGCGCGGCGCGGCGGTACCCGTCTCGATCGGGCCCGGGCGCCACCGCCTCGGACAAATCCCAGAGCCCGCTCGCCGCGATCGCGCCAGCAGAGCTGTCGTAGAGTTGTGGTGCGTCCGGCGGCAGGTCGAAGTCCCAGAGCGGCACCATGTCTTTGGGCGAACGTCGGATGAAACAGTCGGCGCATTTGCGGGCGGTCGCGAGAAACTCCGCCTCGCCGCTGAGGCGATGCACCGCCGTGAACCCGTAGAGCGCCCACGCCAGACCGCGGGTCCAGGTGCTCGCGCCCGACCAGCCCTGATGAGTCGTCTGCTTGATGAACTTGCCGGTTTCCAGATCGAAGAGGCCCTCGTGGGCCGTGCCGCCGTCGGCACGCACGAGGTATTTCTGCGTCGTCCGGCAATGTTCGAGCGCGACGTCCCGCAGCGCCGCGTCGCCGGTGGCGTTGGCCGCGTAAATAATGATGCCGACGTTCATCATCACGTCGATGAACAGTGACTGCGGGCCGATAAACGACGCGAGATAGCCACCCTTTTGTCGGCGGAGTGCGAGTGTACGTCCCGCCTGAATCAGCACGTCGCGACAGTGCGCCTCGCCGAACAGGTTGTACTCGCGCAAATAGGTCGAGAAAAACAGGAAGCCGAGGTCGTGGACGTTGCGGTCGAACTGTCGCGGTTCGAGCGCACGGCTCAACTTGCGGGCGGGGGCCAGCCACTTGTCGTCCTTGGTGTGGCGGTAGAGCAGCCAGAGGATGCCGGGGAAAAAACCTTCGCACCAGTGCGTCCAACGTTCGCCCTCGCGATTCCACTTGCCGCCGACGGTGTACATCGGCGTGTAGTCGGGGTACGTCGCGAGAATGCGATCCGACTGGGCGGCGGCGAAATCGAGGCCGCCGCGAAAGGCGGGTGAAATCTCTTTCGGTTGCGTGGACTTCGTCTCCGCCATCCGCTCACCTCCTCGGCCATGGGACCCGAATCGTCCCCATACATTAAGTCGCCGGGCGTCACTGGGCAAGCAGTGCGGTCGCGAGGTCGTGGTCGAGGATCAGTTCGGTGATCAGCCCGGCGCGGACACATTCGAGGGTGATTTGGGCTTTCGCCGCGCCCATCGAGAGCACGATGACGCCGGCCCGCGAGTGGTCGCGCGACGCCGCCACGGCGCATGCGCGGATGTGTTCCAGCCGCACTCCCGTCCAACGCTCGTTGATGCCGCGGACCACACGGTCGCGCGCGTGCCGCGGGAGGAATACTCCGCCGATGTCGCCCACGGCACGGTCTTGAAGCTGCTCTTTCGTCACCCGCTCCGCGACCACGCGGTCGTCGAGGATTCGGCCGCTGACGCCCGGCGACACGGTGCCGACGCCCGTAATGATCGTGTCCAGTCGGTCGACAAGCGGCTCCTGCGGCCGGCCCTCGGGGTCGGTGTGCTCGAAGATCATGCGGTAACCTGCGATCTCGGCGATGAAGTCGCGGATGGTCGTCTGGCTTTTGCGCGGAAACTTCGCGGGAATGAACGCCGGCACGGCCGCAAGCGAGTGCAGCGGGTGCAGGCCCGGGCTGAAGATCTCGCCGAGCCGATGGGCCAACGTCGAAGACGAGGTCTCGGGGTCCGGGTAAGTCAGTGGCTCACCGGTCAGCGGCACGAACCGCGGCGGCCGCGACGACGCCGGCGCGTGCGGGTTGAGCAGTCGCAGTCCGTCCACCACACGAGCGATCGTCTTGCCCCAGGTGACGCCGACGAGTCGCATGCGGGGCAGCAGTTCCTGCAACCGCGGCGCAGCGAGCCGGCCGAACCGGTTCAGCCGCGCGTCCCACTCGTCGGCGGCGCCCGACTCGCCCCCGCTGTGCAGCACGCGGATGTCCCGAACCACGGGCGCGCCGTGCCGGTCGGCTTCCCGGCGGAGCTTGTCGCGCAGTTCGTTGCGGCCGAAGAAGACGAGTTGTTCGACGGCGCGAACGGCCGACTCCGGCAGCACGCACCGCGTCTGAATCCAACCCTCCCGCCGGGCGAACGCGACCAGCCGGGACACCTCGCCCTGGCTGACGCCGAGCACGGCGCCGATTTTCGCCTGGTCGTTGCCCTGGCTGTACAAGTAAGCGGCCGCCTGGGCCTCTGTGGTCAGGTCCCGCGGCCGGCCGCGCTTCGTCCGGGCCATTGCCGACCTCCATCCGGTAGCGAATAATTATTCATTATACTACGCAATGATT
>DATJGQ010000310.1:0-2634 GCA_035494815.1 Gemmataceae bacterium | reverse complement strand
CTTGTCCTTATCGGTGTCCGGGGTCTTCACCGGCCCCTTGTCACCCTCGGGTGCGGGCGGAGTCGACGGCGGCGTGACGGGCGGCGGGGGGGCCTTCTTCGGCGGCGTGCTGGCGCTGGTGCAGCCCAGCACGGCGATGCTGAAGCCTAGGAACACGGCCATCAGTTTTTTCATCGGACTCGTCCTTTCGTGTGTCCTGGAGGACCATCGACGTACGTTCCCCGCCGGTCCTCGATGCGACGGGACACCCAAACGATGCGCGCCGGGTGCGGTTATTCCCCCGATTTTTCGGTTTTTCTTCGTCCCGATTTCGAGACGCAAAAAGCGGACAATCAGCCGCCGACGACGGAGAATAACCAAGCGGGAATAAATCGACCCGTCGGGGCTCCTGTGAGTAAGGTGGGTGCGCGCATGGATTGGCCCGGCAGTCAGCGGCGCGTCCGGGAACTCGTCGAGTCGCATTATGTGCCGCTGTACCGTTATGCCTATCGGCTCTCCGGCTCTGCCGCCGACGCGGAGGATTTGACTCAGGAGGCGTTCTGCAAGGCCCAGATGCAGTTGCGCCAGCTGCGCGACTGCGGCAAGGCCAAAGCCTGGCTGTTCAGCATCCTTCGGAACGCCTACCTGCACCGTCGTCGGGCCGACCGGCAGCACGCGTGTGTCTCGCTCAACGGCGTCGCCGACCTCGCCGGCCCGCCCGCCGAACCGGCAACGGAGGTAGACCCGGAGCGACTACAGCAGGCCTTGAACGAATTGCCGGAGTCGTTTCGCACGCCGGTGATCTTGTTCTACTTCGAGGATTTCAGTTACCGTGACATCGCCGAGCAGATGGACGTGCCGATCGGTACGGTAATGTCGCGGCTGGCCCGGGCGAAGGCGCATCTGCGAGCCCGGCTGTCGGCGGATTCGGCCGAACCTTCCCTCCCGCGGGAGGCGCCCCATGGATTGTGACTACGCCCGACTGTGGCTCGCCTTCGCCCGCCCGGCCGAGATGGACGCCGCCGAGCGAGCTCGGCTCGACGCCCACCTGGCGACTTGCCCGGACTGCGGCTCCTTGGCCCGCGCCGAGCGCGGCACGGACGACGCGTTCGCGCAAGCCATGCAGGACGTCCGGGTCCCCGACGGGCTACGGAAGCAGCTGAGCGCGCGGCTGTCCGCCGCTCGCGCGTCGTGGTGGCGGCACGCCGCTCTCCGCGCTTGCGCGGCGTGCGTCGCAGGGCTGCTCGCGGTCTCGCTGACGTATGCGGTGACCCGACCGAGTCTCGACCTGACCGCGGAGGCCGAAAGGGCGACCTGGGAACCGGGGCTCTGGAAACCGCTCGAGCGCGGCCTGAATGACGCCAACGAGTCGTTGCGCGCCCTTGGCGCACCTGCCGCCGCCCCGCCCGATTTCAACTATCAGCTGCTCAAGTTCGTCCGGCGGGCGGATGGTCACGGCGTGAGCTCGGCCCCGACACTCGTCTTCACTTCCGACCAGGCGTATGCCGAGGTCGTGCTCGTCCGCGACACCCAGATCAGGAACCTGCCGGCGCTGGTCGATCAGTCGGGTGAGGCCAGCGGCTGCTGGGTCACCGTCCGCGCGGTCCCCGGCCACAGCGGCTGGTACTACATCATCACGACCTACGGCAAGCCCCTGCAGTTCTTCATTTTGAAATCGGCCGGAACGGCGGCCTGACACGGTCGACTTCATGGGCCTGCCGGTTGCATCGGTCCGATCGAACCGTCATAGTGACGTGTCGCCGCGCCTCCCTTACTTTTGCAGACTTCCGGAGTTCCGACTGATGACCGCGCCGCATCCGTTTCTCCGCTCAATGTTCGCCGTCTGCCTCGCCGGTCAAATCCTTGCGTCGACCGCCCGCGCGGACGACTGGCCCCAATGGCTCGGGCCGAAACGCGACGGCGTGTGGCGCGAAGACGGTGTGCTCGACAAGTTCCCGACCGGCGGCGCGAAAATCCTCTGGCGAACACCGATCGGCTCGGGCTACGCGGGCCCCGCCGTCGCAGGCGGCCGCGTGTACGTCACCGACCGCGTCCTCAAACCCGGATCGCGAAACCCGACCAACGGATTTACCCGGAGCAACCTCGCCGGGAGTGAGCGCGTTCTGTGCCTCGACGAATCGTCCGGCCAGATTGTCTGGCACCACGAATACGACTGCGAGTACCGCATCGACTATCCGGCCGGCCCGCGGGCGACGCCGATCGTAGCCGGCGGCAAGGTTTATACCCTCGGCGCGATGGGCGACTTACTGTGCCTGAATGCCGAAAGCGGGAAGCCCATCTGGTCACACAACTTCATGACCGAATACGGCGCCAACCAGCAGACGTGGGGATTCTCGGCCCATCCGCTGCTCGACGGCGACCGGCTGATTTGCATCGTTGGCGGGGACGGCACCGTGGCCGTCGCTTTTCACAAAGACACCGGTAAGGAGTTGTGGCGAAATCTGTCCGCCGCCCAGGCCGGATACTGTCCGCCCGTCATCTACCAGGTCGGAGCCACTCGCCAATTGATCATCTGGCACGCCGAGGCGGTCAGCGGACTGGAGCCGGAAACCGGCAAGAAGCTCTGGCAGGTCGAGTTTCCGGTAAAGAACGCGTTGAACGTGCCGATGCCGCGGTACGACGACGGCAAGCTGC
>DATJGQ010000309.1:0-3325 GCA_035494815.1 Gemmataceae bacterium | reverse complement strand
GGCGTCCAGGTCCGCTCGATTGGCGAATGCCGCGACGCCGAAGGAGACGCTCGGCTCGATCGGGTAGCGCAAACCGGTCGAACGGGCGTTGCGGCCGACTTCCTCGTTGAGCCGGTCGAGCCGCATTTCCGCATCACCCTCTTTCAGGTGCCCCAGCCACAGGATCAGGAACTCGTCGCCGCCCCAGCGGAAGAGCAGGTCGTCGGGGCGGATACAGGATCGGATCGTGTGTGCGACCAGTTGGATCATCTGGTCGCCGGCCGCGTGGCCGAGCGTGTCGTTGATGGGCTTGAGGTTGTCGACGTCCAAGAGTGCGACCGTCCCGCTGAGCGGCGGGGCGCCGTGGGGTGGGGCGGTCGTGAACTCCTCGAAGGTGTGGCGGTTGAGGGCGCCGGTGAGCGGATCGCACTCGGCCATCTTCTTGAGCCGCGATCCCTCTTTCCGTAGTTCCAGATTGGCCGACTCCAGCTCGTGCCGCACGTACTCCATTACAACCATGACCATGCCGAATGCCAGGAGCATCTCCAGCATCAGGTCGTACAGCGATGCGTATTTCAGGTGCGGGAACGCGTCGGGCTTGATGGCAGCGTAGCTGTACGTGCACAACACCGCGTACTGCAGGAAATCGACGGTCAGCATGAAAAAAGTGGCCATCATGACGCCGCTGCCGGCTCCACGGGCCTTGTCGCGGTTGAAAAAAAGGACGGCGAACGCAACCGCGTAAATCCCCGTCTTCATGAGCGAATGCAGCGCGTGGAAGGCCATCACGCCATTCGGGCTGCCGAGTTTTGGCACGACGATCGCGGCCACCGCTGCCGGGAAGACCCAGATGACGTCGCGCGGCACGAGGCGAGCACCCATCGCGAAGTTGCGACAGCCGACGATCCAGAAGAAGCCCGCCGCGTATTCCGCAAAGCAATAGGCCGGAAGGAGGATCGGCTTGACGTCCGGCGCCACCAGCGTGGGCATCAGACACAAGAGAGCGACCGACAAGGTCGCCCAGCCGTAGGCCCAGTAGTAGAGGAACGGCGTGCGAACGGTCTGCAACAGAATCGTACAGAGGACGCTGACCAGCAGAGTGCCGGTCAACTGAATCATCGTCCCGACGATGTTGGATTCGAGCGTTTCCATCGCGCGGCCTGAGCGCGGTCGAGCTAAAGGGACGCCGGTAAGGGTTCTGCGTCAAGTATGGGACCGGACGATTGTGAGTCAATCCCCGGCGGCGTCACTTGGCGAGTAAATGGCCGATCCCGATCTGCCCAGCCGCACCTTCCAGATCGACGACACTCAACGGAGAGCCCCGCGGGCGCAGGTCGGGCCGGTCATAATGGCTGAAATGATAGCAACTCTTGAACCGAAGCCGCTCAACTTTTCCGCCGTGGGCCCGCTCCCAGTAGCGGACCCCCCCGCCATGGTCCCAGTGATAGTTCGCCAGGTCGGATACCGGGCCGCAGTTCGGGTGGTTCTGAAAGTGCTTCCACCAGCCGGCCCCGTGTCGGAATTGGCTGAAGCTGGCCTCGCGGGTCGTGCAGCCGATCACCTCGAACCAGCGATCGGCGTTATCCCAGGCCCTCGGGCGTAACAGCCGCCGCCGGGAAAAGACTGCGGCGGTCACCGGGCCGCGGAGGTTTTCGAACTGACGGGCATACGCTCGCATCGCCGCGAGCGGCAACAGCACGTCAGAGTGCCAGAACGCGAGCCGGTCGACCCAGTCGAACACCAGCTCCATGGGAAAATGCATCCACATGTCCGGCGCCGGCAGGCCGGCCTGGAAGTCGATGCGGATCGCGCCGGGGAGGATCGTCGGCTCCGGGACCTGGCTGCGATCGACGCCGACGACCGGCGTCCAGCCGACCTCGAGCACGAGCCGCTGCTGCAGCCGGCACCAGTCGTCGTGGATGTTCCAGCAGAGCCAGTAGCGGTCGCCGGGCGGCAGTTGCTCGGCCCACCGGGCCGCGGCGGCGGACAGTTGGTCGAGTTCGTGGCCGTCCCAGCAGGCCCAGTTGCCGTGGCCCTTGGCGCGGTGTTTTTCGTCGCGCGTCTTGACGACCTTGCCCTGCGGCCCGGTACGGGGCCCGCAGCGGTCGGGGCGGACGCGGCGGATGAGTTGGGTGAGCGTTGGCGGCATTGGCGACCTCCCTGTCAGGGCGGCTAGGGTCGCCGATTCCTGGGGGAAAGTCCAGAGCAGCAGCGGGCCAAGCGGCTTGCTTGGCGTACGGGCGACTGCCCATAATGAACGTTATGCCTATCGCGATCACGTGCCCGAACTGCAAGAAGGCCTACCGGGTCAAAGACCAACTCGGCGGCAAGTCGGTCATTTGCGCGGTCTGTCGTTCGTCGATCCGCGTGCCGCCTCCGGTTGCCGCACCCGCGGTCCCGTCCCATGAAGCCGAATCGCTGGCCGTACAAGCTCTCACCGACGATCCGGTCACGGAGGTCGAGGTCGCGGACGTCATCGAATTGGAATGCCCGCAGTGCATGGAGCAGGTGAAATTCGAGGCCCGCTTCGCCGGCAAGCAGGCCCCCTGCCCGTCTTGCCGGCGGATCATCCGCGTGCCGGTGCCGGACACCGGTAAGCCGAAGAACTGGCGGGAGACGGCGACGCGGCCGAGTCTCGCCAAGCAAGAGGAAGACCCTGCACTCGAGGGCCACTGGGGCAGCGTGACGCAGGGGAGTATCGTCAGCCGCGACGCATTGGAGGAGGCCGCGGTCATCGTCCGCCGGCGCGAGCCGATGCCGATGCGGACGAAGGTTTATTTTGCCATCACCGGCGTGCTGCTGGCGCTTGCGGCCCTCGGAATCGCCTCGAAATTCAAGAACCGACGGGCGGACATCGTCCGCGACGATTACGTCAAGAAGGGCCTCGACCTGTTTAAGTCGGCCGGCGACGCAGTCCCGCCGCTCGCGGCCGCCGAAGCCCGACGAGGGGCGGGCGAATACTATCTGAACCTGCGCGAGCCGAAACCCGGCGACGCGCAACAGCAACTGGAGGGGGCCCGATCGCTCATCTTGCAGGCCCCTCCCGCGGCGGACGGCGGCATCGAGCGGTTGCTGCTGTTGACCGAAGTCGCCCTGACACAGGCGGACCTCGTCGGTACACCCGCGGAGGTCAAAGCAGGCACACGGCTGCCATGGGAAAAGGTAACGACCGAACTGCGCAAGACGCTTGATCGGCTGCCGGACGTCGACCCGTCGCTCCACGACGGCGTCGTCCTGTTGCAAGAGCGGCTATCGCGGCGGCTCGGGTCACACGGCGGGCCGAATCAGCCGATGTTCGCCAGTTTGCCGAGCCTGCTCTATCCGCCGCAGCATCTGGCAGATGGCC
>DATJGQ010000308.1:0-4609 GCA_035494815.1 Gemmataceae bacterium | reverse complement strand
CCGCATGTACAAGAAGCTGGCCGGCATGACCGGCACGGCCATGACGGAGGCGAACGAGTTCTGGAAGATCTACAAGCTCGACGTCATCGCCATCCCGACCAACATGCCGCTGCGGCGGATCAACTACTCGGACCTCGTCTTCCGCTACGAGCAGGAGAAGTGGAACGCGGTCGTCGACGAGGTCAACCAGATCAACGAGACCGGCCAACCGATCCTGATCGGCACGTCGTCGGTCGAAAAAAGCGAGAAACTCTCCGCCCAACTCAAGCGTCGGGGCATCAAGTTCGAACTGCTCAACGCCAAGCCGGAAAACGTGGCCCGCGAGTCGGAGATCGTCGCCCAGGCCGGCCGTCGCGGGTCGGTGACGATCGCCACCAACATGGCCGGCCGCGGCACCGACATCATCCTCGGCGGCAATCCCGAATACCTCGCCTGGGCGACCCTTCGCCACGAGTACCCGACCCGCTTGGACGTCCCCGAAGAAGTCTGGAAGCGGACGGTCGAAGAGATTGAGAGCAAGGAGAAGATGAAGGAGGAAGGCCGCCAGATCGCCGGAATGGGCGGCCTGCACATCATCGGCACCGAGCGGCACGACAGCCGGCGGATCGACAACCAGCTCCGCGGCCGGTCCGGCCGGCAGGGCGACCCCGGCACCGCCCGCTTCTACCTGAGCCTGCAGGACGACCTCATGCGCATCTACGGCGGCGAGCGCATGGCAGGATGGCTCACCACGCTCGGCATGAAGGACGGCGAAGCGATCGAGAGCCGCATGGTGACCCGCCAGATCGAGAAGGCCCAGAAGAAGGTCGAGGAGCAGCACTTCGAGGCCCGCAAGAACCTGCTCGAATACGACGAAGTGATGGACCATCAGCGCAAGCGGGTCTACGGCTTCCGCCAGAAGGTCCTCGACGGCAAGAACCCGAAGATCGCCATCCTCGACATGATCGACGCCCAGATCGCGTCGAACGTCGAGCGGCTGTTGGACGACGAGTACGGCCCCGGCAGTTTCGCCGAATTCGCGTCGAACCGGCTCGGCGTCGAGTTCGAGGCGAGCGAGTTCAGCAACAGCACGTTCGAGGAGGCCGCCGAACTCGCCAAGAACCGCGCCAGCCGAAACATCCTCTCGTTCATCCAGGAGGCGATCGACGAGAATCTCCCGAGCGACGTCGAAGAATCGGAATGGCAATGGCAGGAGATGGCCCGCCAGGTCAGCACACGCTACGACCTCAAGCTGACCGACCGCGACCTCAAGCGTATGGGCCGCGATAATCTCGCCGACGCCCTGAACCAACAGGCCGACGCGCAGGTGCAGGCGGTCGACCTGTCCGACGGCAGGAAGTACCTCGAACCCGATTGGGGCGTGCGTTCAGTTTGCGACTGGGCCCGGCTCAAGTTCCAACTCAAGATCGCCCCCGATGAGTTGTCCGGCAAAACGTCCGAGGAAGTGCAAGACATCCTGCGGCAGAAGGTCCGCGAACTGTACCGGCAGAAGGAGACCGAGTTCCCGGTGCAGACCGCCATTAGCGGCTTCATGAGCGACCGGCAGCACCAGCAGAACGGCGCCCCGCGGCACGACCGACAGGGGCTTTACGTCTGGTCGCGCATCCGCTTCGGGTTACAGGAGAATGAGTTAACCGAAGAAGATTTTCGCACGCAGCCGCGGAGCAAGCTCACCGAAATCCTGCTCAACATCAGCAAGCACAAGTACCCGGCCGACGGCCAGGAGACGATCGACGAGAAGTTGAACGAGGCGTTCGAAGGTGCGCAGAAGTCCGACGCCGACGACGCCAAAGAGATCGCCGACTGGTTCAAAAACAAGTTCGCCATCGAGGTGCCGGTCGAGACTCTCACCGGCGTGACGCAAGACGACGCCCGGCAGGTGCTCTGGAACGCCTTCGACGACCGTTACCGCCCCGAGATGCGACGGCTCGAGCGGAGCCTGCTTCTGGCCCGCCTCGACGACACCTGGAAGAAACACCTGCTGACGATGGACCACCTGCGGAGCGGCATCGGTCTCGTCGGCTATGCGCAAGTTGACCCGAAGACCGAGTACAAGCGCGAAGGAATGAAGGCGTTCGACGAGATGTGGAAGGGGATCGAGGACAAGATTACCGACGCGGTCTTCCGCATGGAGGAGGAGGAAGGTTTCCAGGACTTCGCCGGCGTCGCGATCCACGAGGCCGCCCCGCGACTGACCGCCGCCTCCGCTGACCAGAACGGCATGACGACCAACTCGACCGAGGCCCCGAAGAAGATCGAGCCGATCCGCAACACCCACGACCGCGTCGGCCGCAACGACCCGTGCCCGTGCGGCAGCGGCAAGAAGTACAACAACTGCCACATGCGGCAGCAGGCGGGGCCGGCGGGGGCGAAGCGGTAAGTTCGGTTCGCGACGCTTCGCAGAAGCGTGCGGAGGCGCCTTGTGGACTGGCGAAATTACATCACATTCGAGCCGGGCAAGCGAAGCGGGCAAGCATGCATACGCGGGACACGCGTGGCCGTCAAAGATGTGTTGGAATACGTGGCCGGTGGTATGTCGGTCGCTGAATTACTCGACGACTTCCCTGATCTAACAGAATGACATCCGTGCGTGTCTCGCCTAATGCGCGGACGACGTGGCCCGAGATAAGGGCGCATAACATGGCCGATCGATCGACCGTCATCCACAGTAACCCGAACATTCTCGGCGGTACGCCGGTGTTTGTCGGTACGCGCGTTCCGGTGCAAACACTACTCGATTATTTGGAGTCCGGCGAATCGCTCGACGTGTTCCTAGACCACTTCCCCAGCGTGAGCCGCGAGAAGGCCGTGGCGGCGCTGGAGATGGCCAAGCAATTGCTGACAGCTCATGCGGATCCTGCTTGATGAATGCGTGCCGCGTCCGCTGCGGCGCGATTTGGCGACGCACGACGTTCGCACGGTCCAGGAAATGGGTTGGGTTGGCCTGGAGAACGGGGAGTTGTTGCATGAAATGACCGATGCCGGATTCGACGTGTTTCTAACTGTGGATCAGAACCTTCGATACCAACAGAACCTACGGGAAGCGGGCGTCGCGGTCGTTGTTCTGATGGCAGTGAGGAACAAGTTGAGCGATCTCGCACCGCTCATGCCTCGGACTGTCGCCGCGCTTGCGAAGATTCGGCCGGGAGAATCGGTCGAAATCACAGGCCAAGCTGACTCATAGCGAGGTACCGATGAAGCCGCACGGATGCGGCCGAACGTCTTTCTGACATCATGGAACGGAGTCCATGACAATGGTCCGCCCCCTCGACATCGCCTATCTCACGGGGCTGCTCACCGCGTCCCCGTATCTGCTCTACCGGGCCGTCACGAGCGGCCGCTACCGTCGCACGCCCTTCGCCCGCCTGTTCGGTTCGGTCGGCGTCGCGCCGCCGAAACTTAAACAACCGCGCGCCTGGTTCCACGGCGTCAGCGTCGGCGAAATTCATCTGCTGCGACAGGTCGTCGCCGCGTTCCGCGAGCGGCACCCGGACTGGGAGTGCGTCGTCTCCAGCACGACCGACACCGGCCTCGACGAAGCCCGCCGCTGCTTCCGCGACCTGCCAGTCATCGTCTGGCCGCTCGATTTTTCGTGGGCGGTCAGCCGGGCGCTCAAGATGGTCCAGCCGCGGCTGCTCGTGCTGGCCGAAGGCGAACTCTGGCCGAACATGCTCCGACTGGCCAAGCGCCGCGGCGTGACGGTCGCGGTCGTCAACGGCCGGTTCAGCCCACGGTCGGCCCGGCGGTACCATCGCCTCGGCGCCATCGCCCGGCCGATGCTGCAGCAAGTCGATCTCTTCGCCGTGCAAACGGAGGCGTACGCCGCAACGCTCAAGGGCCTGGGCGTGCTGCCGACGAAAGTCGCGGTGACCGGTTCCGTAAAGTATGACGGCCTCACCGGCGACCGCGACCGGCCGCAGACCCGCGACCTCGCACGGCTGTTCGGCCTCGCGTCCGGCGATTTCGTCTGGGTCGCCGGCAGCACGCAGACGCCGGAAGAGTCCATCGTCCTGTCGATCTTCCAAAAGCTCCGGAGGCGACACCCGAAATTGCGGCTCATCCTGGTCCCGCGGCAGCGTGACCGGTTCGACGAAGTCGCCACCGTGATCAAGAAGGCCGGCCTGGCGTGCGTCCGGCGCAGCGGCTTGCAGCAGCCGATCACGAATCCCAACGCCGTCATCCTCGTGGACACGCTCGGCGAGTTGAGCGCCGTCTGGGGGCTGGCGGACGTCGCGTTCGTCGGCGGCAGTCTCGACGGTAAGCGCGGCGGCCAGAACATGCTCGAGCCGGCCGCGTACGGCTGTGCGGTCGTGTTCGGCCCGCACGTTTGGAATTTCCGCGACGCCGCCGACCGCCTCGTCCGCGAAGGCGGGGCCGTGCAAGTCGCCGACGCGGATGCCCTGGAATCCGCCATTCAGAATTTGCTCAACGACACGTCCAGACGGCGCCGCCTCGGCGCGACCGCCCGCAAACTCGTCCTGTCCCAGCAGGGCGCGACGACCCGTACCCTCGACGCGCTGGATTATCTCATCGCGCCGCGGGTAGCAAAAGCAGGCTAGCCGGAGTTACAATCAAATAGATGAAGTGCGATGCCACCAATTCTTCTCGA
>DATJGQ010000307.1:0-6090 GCA_035494815.1 Gemmataceae bacterium | reverse complement strand
GCCGCGTGGCGGCGACTAGGGCCACCGGCACGCCGGGCGGGACGAGCAGACCCGTTCGCCCGTCATCGACGAGCGCGGCGAGTCCAGGCTGGCGTGTGGCGACCACCGGGCGGCCCGCGGCGAGCGCCTCCAACGTCACTTGGTGCCCGCAATCCATCTGACTCGGCACCCAGACGACCGTCGCGCGACGGATGAGACCGGCGGCTTCCGCGCGGGCCGGCAGGAATCTGATACGCCCTTCCGCCTCGCCGAGGGCCCGCGCGAACCGCCGCACCCCCGCGAGGGCCGGCCCGTCGCCTACAATCAACAGCCGAAGATCGGGATGGACGTACCCCAGCACGTCGAACGCCCAGACCGCGTCACGAAAGCCGTGACCCGGTTTGATCGGGCCGACGCACAGGACGAACGGGGAGTCGCCGCCGGGCGGCACGTCGGCCGCGGCCGGAACTTGAGCCGGCGACGGGTCGGAAACGGCCAGCGGAATCGTGACGACGCGGTCGAACGAGACGCCGGCCGCGCGGACGGCGTCGGCCTCGACCGCGTTTTCCGCGACGGTTCGGTCGGCGCGACGAAGCACTAAACGGTCGAGAGGGAGGGGACGGCCGCCTCGCAGCGGCTGGCTGACGATCAGCGCCGGGCCGCTCGATCGACGGGGAAGCGTGGCGGCCGCGCGCCACGCGGGTCGCCGCCAGGCGTGCACGACGTCCACGTTCAGCTCGGCGGCCAGCCGTCGCAGCTGCCAACCCGCGGTGAAGGCGAATCGACGCCGCCGGCCGAGTGAATGGACCGTCGCGCCGGCTTCTTTCAGCCAATCCGCGGCCGCGGCGACGGGTCCCGGCGCCGCGGCGTGAACCGCGATCGCAGGTCGCTGGGGCGAGTCTCCGCGGTCACGAAGGGCGGCCGTCAGCACAGCCGCCTGCCGCGCGGCGGACGAGTAGTCGAAGTCGGGCAGCAGATAAAGGATCGTCATTCCCGCAATACGCCGATGAACGGCAGGTTGCGGTGCTCGTCGTTGTAGTCCAGACCGTAGCCGATCACGAATTCGTCGGGGATTTCGAACCCACAGTAGTCCGGTTCCAGCGGCTCCTCCTGCCGGCCCTTCTTCCGCAACAGCACCGCTACCTTGAGCGAGGCCGGCTCGAGAGTCTGAAAGTGGCGGACTAGGTGAGCCAGCGTGTGGCCGGTGTCGAGGATGTCGTCGACGATCAGGATGTGTCGGCCGCGGAGGTCGGGCAGTAGGTCGGCCTGGACTTGCAGTTCGCCCGGGCGGGTGTTCGCGCCGCGGTAGCTGGACGCCTGGATCAGGGCGATCCGCAGCGGCAGATCGAGCCGCCGCATGAGGTCCGCCAGGAACATGATGCTGCCGGTGAGGACGCCGACGATGGTGATCGGCTGATGGCCGTAGCCCCGCACGATCTCGCCGGCCAGTTCGTCGACGCGCTGCTGGATGCGATCGGCCGAAATGAGCACATCGATGGCCACGGCGGTGCCCTGCGGAGTTCTTCGGACGGGAGGAAGGTATTGAACGGGAAACCGAGCCACGGGGAAAGGGGTGCAGACGGTGCGGAAGGCATCACGACAGGTCGCCAACTTCGACGAGCTGCTCGCCTTGCCTAAGAAGCTCGGCCGCTCGTGGGAAAACGGAAGTCAAGAGAGCGCGCAGCCGCACATTTGTCGTGTTCCCGCAGGTCACCCAAACGATTTGGGGAGGCGACCCGAGCCGGTTCACCAGTTCGACAAAGTCGCTATCTTTGGTCATGACAACCGCGTTGGCATCGCGGGCCGCATGGAAGATTTGAATGTCTTTTGCATTACGCAGCCCCAGATCGCGGACGGCACGCGCATCGACTTTGAACGTCGTCGTCATCCATGCGACCAAAGCAGGCGGACGTTGGGCATCGAGCCAAATGATCATGCGACAAGCACCGGATGGCTCACCCGCCGGCTAGCAAAGCGCAGACAAGCCTTAATGTCCTCGGGTTCGAGGTCGGGCAGTTCCTCAACCACCTGTTCCGCGGAAAGGCCGTTCGCTAGAAGGTCGAGCACGTCACTCACGCGGATCCGCATCCCGCGGATGCACGGGCGGCCGCCACACTGGTCGGGATCGACGGTGATTCGGTCAGTGAGATTTGACATACGTTTATCTCCGTAAGCAGGCATCGATTGCCCTTTGCGCAATCATAGCAAAAAGAAAAGGCCGGGCGCCGCAGCGATTTGCCGCGACGCCCGGCCGAAGTGACTGCGTCACGGCCCGCCGCGGCCCTGGCGGTCCTCGCGGATCGGCGTTCGCGGCAGGAGGCTGGGGACGTTTGCCAGCCGCAGCGCCGCGACCGACATTACCTGAGCGCCTTGGACCAGGTTTTCTTTTTTCGCCTTGTCGAACGTGTCACTCTGCGAGTGGTGGGTGAAGCGGTACTCGTCCGAATCCTGCGTGAACAGGATGCCGGGCACGCCTTTCCCCTGGAACGAGGCGTGGTCCGAGCCGCCGCCTCCGAACCCGCCGCGGGTCGAGATCTCGACGCCGAGCGGCTTCAGGCCGGGGGCCAGCTCCTTGTCGAAGATCGGTTTGATCTCCGCGACGCCGACGGTGTTGAGCGACTGCACCTTGCCGGTGCCCGTGTCATGCACAAGGGCGACCGACGTCTTCGGCAGGTCGTCCTTGTGAGCCTCGACATACTTGCGGGAGCCGTGCAGCCCTTCCTCTTCGCCCGTGAACAGGACGAAGCGGATCGTACGCTTGGGCCGGATGCCGTTCTGGGCGGCCTTGGCGAGGATACGGGCGGTTTCGAGGACGACGCACGAGCCCGTGCCGTTATCCGTGGTGCCCTGGCCAAGGTCCCAGGAATCGAGGTGGGCTCCGCAGACGACGTACTCGTCCGGCTTCTCGCTGCCGCGGATTTCGCCGACGGTGTTGTAACACGTGATCGGGCCGGGGATGAACGTGTTCGTGATGTCGACGCGGACGCGAGTCTTGACGTCGGTCCGGTTGGCGAGCCGCCAGAGCAGGGCGTAGTGGTCGTGGCTGACGCACAAGCGGGGGAGCGGCTCGCCGGCACTGCCGCGGTCGCCGCCGCGGCCCCAGTTGCCGCTCATATTCAAGAGGCCGTGCGGCTTGCCCGAGTCGAGCAGCGTGCAGGCCGCGCCTTCGGAGCGGAGGAGTTCCTGGGCTTCCTGCATGAAGCCGCTCTCGCCGAAGCCGCCGCGGCCGAAGCCGCCGCGGCCGGCGCCGCCGCGTCGGCCGCCCGCCTTGTCGTCTGCCTTGTCGTCGCCCTTTGCGGCGGCCTTGTCATCGCCCTTGTCTTTGCCTTCGCCGCCGCGCGCGCCGCGCCGGCCGCCGCCACCCGGAGGGCCGTAGGTCGTGTCCGTGATCGCGCGGACCGGCGAGGGGGCCTGCTGCATCACGATCGCGTTCTTCAATTTGCCCTTGTACTTCGCGAGATCTTCCTTCGACGTCGGCCGGAAAATGACCACGTCGCCCTCGATCGGGCCCTTCGTCCCCGGCGTCCACGCCCACGACGCCACGGTCAGGCTCTTGCCGTTATCCGGCTCCAGAATCTTGAGGCTGGCCGTGCCGCGCTCCCAGCCGACCGGGATCGTCCACGGTTCGAGGTGGACGTTCTCCAGGCCGTAGCTCTTCATGATGTCGGCGGCCCACTTGTTGGCCTTCTCGAGATTCTTCGAGCCGGTCAGCCGCGGGCCGATGATGTCGCTGAGGTACTCGAGGTTCTTCATGATCTCGGAGTTGTCTTTCGCGTCGGCGATCAGCTTCTGGTCCAGCGCGAGCTTCAATTGCTCTTCGGCGAGGTCGCTGTCAGACTTGACGTCGTCTTTCGTTCCCGCGGCGGCCTTGCGGGCCGGTTCGGTCTGGGCCGGAGTGGCTTGGGCACGGAGCAAGTCGGCGGCCGCCACGGCGCTCAACAGAGCGACGGCGGCGGGGAGGAAAACGGACGGACGACAACGCATGACGACCTCACTGGGTGCGAGATGGGTACGACGCGAAAACCGGGGCTGAGTCGGAGAGAAACCTCCGGGGATTATCGCGGCGCGGCGGCAGACATGCAAGGGCGTCGATGCGTCTCATCGAATTTTAATCAGCAGTCGCCGCCCGATCCGACGGCTTGCGCCGCCGGTTCCCGATGCGCGGGAAGGTGCCGCTAGCCGCCGATCGCGTGCATCGTCCGTTCCGGCTTTATGAACTTTGCCGTGTTGATCTCGTGCCCCTCCCATTTGTCGGCCACACAGCGGCGGACGGCGTCGGCCAACGCCGCGTCGTCGTGGGGGCCGCGGAGAAGTGGTTTGACATCCGTTTCGGTCAGCGCGAACAAGCAGTTGCGGACTTTGCCGTCCGCGGTGAGCCTGAGGCGGTTACAGCTCCGGCAAAATGGCCGGGACACCGAGGCAATGATGCCGACACGACCGCCGCCGTCGACGTAGCGGAAATCCATCGCCGGCGCCCGTGGGTCATAATCCTCCGCGGGGACTAGCTGCCCGACCTCCCGTTCCAGCAGTTCGAGGAACTCGTGCGCGAAGTAAACCTTCTCACGCTGCCACGCCTCCGCGCCAATCGGCATGTACTCGATAAAGCGGAATTCCAGGCCGTTCACCCGTGCGTATTTGGCGAGCGGAACGGCGTCGCAATCGTTGACGCCCCGGATGAGAACAGCGTTGATCTTGATCCGCTCGAAGCCCGCCTCCTGTGCAGCGGCGATCCCGGCCAGCACCTGTTCGAGGCCGTCGCGGCGGGCGATCTGACGGAAGCGAATGGGGTCCAGCGTGTCGAGGCTCACGTTTAATCGGCGGAGTCCGGCGTCGTAAAGAGCCCGCGCCTGGGGGCCGAGTAAGAGACCATTGGTGGTGAGTCCCAGGTCACGGACACCGCGGATCGCTATGATCTGCCGCACCAACTCTGAAAGTCCCCGCCTAAGTAGCGGTTCGCCCCCGGTGAGCCGTACCTTGTCGATCCCGAGCCCGGTCGCCACGCGAACGAAATGCGCGATCTCCTCAAACGAAAGCACCTCACTCTTGTCGAGAAACGTCACGTCCTCCGGCATGCAATAAGTGCACCGGAGGTTGCAGCGATCGGTGACGCTGATGCGCAGGTTGTTGTGGAGGCGGCCGAAGGAATCGGTAAGTGGCGTCATTCGTGAATCGCTAGGGGTGTACCCACTCGGTCGAGCCCGCCGGGCCGTGTTCGCGCTTCCAGATGGGGACCAGTTCCTTGAGCCGGTCGATCGCGTGTTTGCAGGCCGCGAACGCCTCGCCCCGATGCGGACAGCTGACGGCCACGGCCACGCTCACTTCGCCGACGTCCAGCCGGCCGAGCCGATGCACGATCGCCAGTTCGCCGACCGGCCAGCGGGCCCGGGTGTCGCCTTCGATCTCCGCGAGCTTCTTCTCGGCCATTCCGGGATAAGCCTCATAATCGAGTGCAACCGTGACCTGCTCGCCGGTCAGATCACGCACAGTGCCGAGAAAGGTGACGACGGCGCCACAATGCGGCCGGCGGACCGATTCGGTCAGGGCCGCGTGGTCGATCGCGTCGTGGGTCAGGCGGATCATGGCTTCAACCGCCGCTCACCGGTGGCAAGAGGGCGACGTCCGCGTCGCGCGGGACCGCCAGGCTGTCATCGGCGAATTCCTCGTTTACCGCGATCGCACACCGCGGCAGGAAGGCCTCGAGTGCGGGCACGCGCTCGGCGAGGGCCCGCCGTACGTCGCTGACCGTCGCCCCGCTCGGCAGATCGACGGCCAGGAAGTCGGCGCCCGCGAGATCGCGGCTGCGGGCGAACAATCGGACTGTGACCGTCGTCATCGCGGCACCAATCCGGCCACCGGCCGCAGGATCCGTTTCGCCAACTCGGGCATCAGGCCGTACGCCAACGCGAGGTATTGTACCGGGTGCAGCGTCACCTTACCGGCCCCCTCTTCCATCTGCAGCCGGCAGCTACTGCACTCGGTCGAGCCGAGCAATACGCGCGGCCGCCGCATCTCGTCGAAAACCGCTTTCCCCGCGGCCAGCGACGTGTCGTAGCCGGTCGCCTTGAGCCCATAGGTTCCGGCCATCCCGGAGCAGCCGACGTCGATCGTGTG
>DATJGQ010000306.1:0-2934 GCA_035494815.1 Gemmataceae bacterium | reverse complement strand
TGGTGCTGTTGACCGGGTCCATCGGGTTCAGCGGTAATTGACGATACAGTGCGCCCTGCTCGATGTACGGCAGGAGGTGCACCGTCCAGGGCTGCACGCGTTGGCCGGGCGGGCTTGTCGTCAACGACGGCCCGAAGCGATCGACCGCGTAGGGAACCACTCCCGTGCGGTCGCCGATCGCGCCCAGTCCGGTGGGGAGCAGGTTGTAAACGTCGTGGAAGTTGTGCAGGGCCAGTCCGATCTGCTTGAGATTGTTCTGGCACTTGACCCTGGCGGCGGCCTCGCGGACCTTTTGGACGGCCGGCAACAAGAGGCCCATCAGGATGGCGATGATCGCGATCACCACCAACATCTCGATGAGGGTGAACCCACGTCGACGGCGGGGGCAAACCATGGCTAGCTCCTCAGCTTGGTGAGTGGTGAGGGCTGAGGCTTTAGGCTTCAGGCCACAGGCTTCAGGAAAGACAGGACGAGTTTTCCTAGAGCCTGGAGTCTGGAGCCTTGGGTCTCCACACTCACCAGATCCTGAATTCGGGAGGGCACACCCCGTCCACCCGGGGTACGGCCGGGTGCCGGCGGGGCGGAGCGGGTCGGTTCCTTACCGGGGAAAAAAAGGGATGCCGAGTGGGTACGCACGGCACGCCACGCTCTGCCCGTTCACCGTCCAACCATGCCCGCGGATTCTTGCACCGGCAAACAAGTGCCGACAAAATGGCGGTCTTTGCTGACGGCGACCCGTCCGCCCGCGCCGGGACTAGCGGAGGAACGTGGCAAGAGGGTTCGGCCCGTGGCAGAGGCGCGGCAAGCTGTAGGTGCGCGCCGCCCGCCTCAGCCGAAAACGGGCCGGGATTCGCATAGAATTTGTCAAGCGGCGGCGCGGCGGGTTTGTCCCGTCGGTGCGTCCGTATGATAAAGTACATTCGATTCTCGACTTCCAGTCGACCCCTCGGGCTCACGGAATGCCAGCCCCGCAGACCGCCTATCTGGTCGTGCGCCGCGACGACGGTTATGGGGACGTGTTCCCTCTGACCGCCGGCGGGCGGTTCACGCTCGGCCGCGGGCCCACCAACCGCATCGTCCTGAAAGACGAACTGTGCAGCCGCGAGCACGCCGAGGTCTATCAGTCCGACGGCCGGTGGGTGGTCCGCGACCTCGATAGCCTCAACGGTACCCGGCTCAACGGCCTGCCGGTGAACTCCGAACGGCCACTAGAAGCGCAGGACGAAGTTCAGGTCGGCCGGTCGCGGCTGGTGTTCGTCGAAGACGTGCAGCAACTGCCCGACCTGCCGAAGCGGTCGCGCAAGCCCGACGACAAGTTGGCGATCCGTAAGCGGATCGGCTCGTCCCGCTTTGAACCGACCGCCACCCATGGGGAAGGCCAGGCGACGGTCGTTCAGCCGAGCCCCGCCGGCCGGCACAAGGTCGAGCAGGACCTGGCGATGCTCTATCGCTTCGCCGTCCGCATGGGCGAAGCGGCGACGCCGGAGGAACTCGTTAACGTCGTCCTCGACGGCCTTTTCGACGCCGTCCCCGCGGAAGTCGGTGCGATCCTGGCGTTGCGCGAGAACCGCGAACTCGACCTGCTCGCGTATCGTCACCGCGACCCGAAAGTGCAGACCTATCACAAAGTGTCGCAGTTCGTCAGCAGCGAGGTACTCTCGGCCCGCGAGGCGATCCTGGCCGAGGACGTCGCGGCGGATGCTGACTTGCGGAACCGCGAAAGCCTCGCCGAACTCAGGGCGTCGAGCCTGATCTGCGCGCCGATCGTCTTCGAGGATCACGTGCTCGGCCTCGTGCACCTGTACTCGATCACGCCGGACCGTCGGCTGGACTCGGACGACCTGGAATTCACCGTCGCCCTGGCCCGTCAGCTCGGGGCAGCCCTCCGCCGGTTGCAGGAGCAGTCGGCGCTCAAGGCGGAAAACCAATCGCTGCGTGATCAGCTCTACCTGGAGAGCGAGCTGGTCGGCGCGAGTTCGTCCATCAAGGAGGTCGAATCGCAAATCGCGCGGGTGGCGGCGACCCAGGCGACGGTGTTGATCCGCGGCGAGAGCGGCGTCGGCAAGGAATTGGTCGCGCGGGCGATCCACTTTTCCAGCCCGCGCCGCGGCGGGCCGTTCGTCTGCCTGAACTGTGCCGCGCTGACCGAGACACTTTTGGAGAGTGAACTGTTCGGCCACGAGAGAGGAGCGTTCACGGGGGCGACGGAGAAACTGATCGGCAAATTCGAGTCCGCCGACCGCGGCACCATCTTTCTGGACGAAATCGGCGAGATGAACCTCGGGACGCAGTCGAAGTTCCTGCGCGTGCTGGAAGGCCATCCGTTCGAGCGCGTCGGCGGCAACACTCCCATCAAGGTGAGCGTCCGCGTCGTCGCCGCGACGAATCAGGGGCTGGAACAGGCAGTGCGGGCGGGGACATTCCGTCGAGACCTGTTCTTCCGGCTGCAAGTCGTTGAGATGCGGGTGCCGCCGCTGCGAGACCGGCCGGACGACATCCCCGTGCTCGCCGAGCACTTTCTCAAACGGTTCGTCCGCGAGACGGGGCGGCGGATCAAGGGGTTCACACCTGCGGCGGTCGCCAAGCTCCGCGACTACCAGTGGCCGGGGAACGTCCGCGAGTTGCGGAACGTGATCGAGCGGTCGGTCGCTTTGGGACTCGGCCCGATGCTCGACGCCGACGACCTGTGGCTGTCGTCGTTGGATTTGACCGGCTCAAGCCTGGCGTCGGGCGATGCGCCCTACCGCGAGCGGTCGCTCGATGACGTGGAGAAAGAGCACATCCAACAGACGTTGAAGCATACGGACTGGAACAAGTTCAAAGCCGCCAAGATTCTCAACATCAATCGATCGACGTTAGACCGCAAGATCGAAGGGTATGACTTGAAGAAGTGAATCCCACGTTCCGCCGCGACCCGAGTCTTCGAGGGGAGCG
>DATJGQ010000305.1:0-8717 GCA_035494815.1 Gemmataceae bacterium | reverse complement strand
TGCGTGCCCGCGGTCCGCAGCGCGATGTTGAAAGTGTGCACACCGGCGTCGGCTGCGGTGAAGGTGTACAGGAACGATCCGGCCCGCGCGTCGCTCGACGACACGACGACGGTGCCGGTGTACGCGGTCGAAATGTTGCCGAACGCGTCGTAGGCGGTCACGGTCATCGGCTGGGCGTTGCCGGCCGTCGTCGCCGAGAGGGATGTCATCACGAACCTCGCCGCCCACCCCGGCGTCACGGTGATCGACGCGCTGCCGGTCACGGACCCATCGGCCGTATCGGTCGCCGAGAGCGTCTGCGCGCCCAGCGTCATCGGCGTCACTTGGAAGGAGCCGGTGCCGTTAACCAGCGACCCGTCGGGCGGCAGGGTCATGCCCGTGTCGGAACTCGTCAGGTGGACGGTCCCGTTGTAGCTGGTGGCGAGATTCCCGAAGGCGTCCCGCGCCGTCACGGTTACGGCATGCGGTGAGCCGATGAAGCCGCCGCCGCCGGAGAGCGTGAAGGCACTCGCGGCCGCCGGAGACACCGCGATCGTGTTGGACGTGTCGCGGATCGCGGCGTTCGCCGTGTCGTAGGCGGTGACCGCCTCCGATCCGGCCGTCTTGAGCGTGACGCTAAAGGTATGGCTCCCATGGTCGGCGGCGGTGAACGTGTAGGCCGCGGGCAGTCCGGCTCTCGGGTCGGAGCTGAGGAAGCTGATCGTGCCGGCATAATCGGTGGCGAGGTTTCCGTACGGGTCGTATGCGGTCACGGTCACGCTGGCGGCCGCTCCGGCGACCGTCGTCGTCGGCCCGTTGACGGTAAACTGCGTCGCCGCCGCCGGCGTGCTGCTGCCGCTGATCAAAACGGAGACGTTGCCGCCGGTCGGGTTCGACTGTGCCACGTCGGAGACGCCGTCGCCGTTGAAGTCGCCGACCGCGAGGCCGGAGACGTAGTTCGTCGTGGCGGGCGTGGAGACCGGCGCCAGGAGCGTGCCGTCGCCCCGACCGGCCTCGACTTGCATGATGCCGCCCGGCAGCAGTTCGACCAGGTCGTCGTGACCGTCGCCGTTGAAGTCCCCCTTCTGCAGGTCCCAGGGCTGCGAGCCGACGTCGTAGCTGTGGTACGGTTGTAAGGTGCCGTCGCCGTTGCCCATGAGCACGCTGACCATGCTGGACGTGTACGAGTTGGCGACGCAGACGTCGGGGTTGCCGTCGTTGTTGAAGTCGGTCACCGTCATGCGGTACGGGGCCGAGAAGGCGTAGTAGTAGCGGTACGGATGGAAGGTGCCGTCGCCGTTGCCCAGCAAGATGCTAACGTCCCCGGCGGAGATCGCGTCAGCCGCGACCAGGTCAACTTTCCCGTCGTGGTTCATGTCCACGATCTTGACATCCTGCGCCTGAGGGCCGGCCAGGTAGAGGACCTGCGGCGCGAAGGTGCCGTCCCCGTTGCTCAGCAAGACGTTAACGGAGTTGCTCGTCGGGTTGGCGACGGCGATGTCCGCGAACCCATCGCCGTTCAGATCGCCCGCCGACATCCGGGTCGGGCTGACGCCGAAATTGACGGCGAGCGGCGCCTGGAATGTACCGTCGCCGTTGCCAAACAACACTTCACCGTTTGAGTTGGTGACGACCGCGAGGTCGAGCTTGCCGTCGCCGTTGAAGTCGGCCGGAGCCACGATGCCGGACTGGGCACCGGTGTACAGGGAGCCCGGGACGGCACCGAGCGCCGAGTTTTGCGGCGCCTGGAAGCTGCCGTCGCCGTTGCCAAGGAGCACGCTGATCGACGGCGCCGTGCCGCCGTTAGCCGTTGCCAGGTCCAGGCGGCCGTCCCCGTTGAAATCGCCCGTCACCATAACGCCCGCGTTGGTCACGGCGTAATTGATCGGCGGTAAAAAGCTCGGGACGATGCGATCGTCCAGCAGGCCCAGACGGAGGCAGACCGACCGCGGCCGGCGATTCTGTCCTGCCGAACGCTTGCCGACCAGTCGCCGGTACCAGTTGAACCACATGGGGGCATTCCTTTCACTGAGTTTGGTGAGACCGTTTGACAAGCAGTCGGTCTCGTCATTGCCTTGGCCCGGCATCGAACTGGCAAGCACTCAACCCCTGCGAAAAGTTCATCAGGTTCGGCCGGCCGACCGGACAAGAAATCGAACAAAAAGGCGGTGCTGGCGACTCTGCCATTTCGGCACAGTTCCCGTGCGCTGCGGTGTCACTTCGTCATCCTGCCCCGCTCGGTTCCGAAATGTGGTCGTGCGGAAGTCAGGGAACTGAATGAAGGTAGGTCGGATCAACGTGGCACGTGCCTGCGGGGCACAGGCTTTGCCTCTCTCGTCGAAGTCCGATCGCAAGGCGTCGCCAATCGGCTTGTGCAACGGCCCATCTGCCCGTAGGCTGATATGGCTCCCCCGCGCGCGGAACTCGAACAACTCCCCGTGACAACGAAAAGCTCGTCGCTGTCTCGCTGGCAGCACATCCTGTATCTGCTCGTGGCGTTCGCGCTTTTCGCGGTTGCGCTGAGCCTCTTTCTTTCGCACCGGTACGTACAGATTTACGCCTGGTCCGTGACGGACAACCAAGCCTGGACGGAGCGGCTGCACGAGTGCTCGCGGCACGGCCAGCTTGCCGCCGCCGTCAACGCGCCGGGCAACGACGTCTTCCAGTCTCATCAAGGGGCCGTCGAGGAAGCGCGGATGGAAGCGGCGGTCCGGCTTCTCACCGAACACTTGGATAGCTTCGAGGAGGGCCTTCGCACCAACGCGGAGGCCGCCGAGGCCGGCGCGCTGCTGGCGAACCTAGAGGCGTTCCGGCGGCGGATGCAGGACATGGCGGGCGAAGCGCGCGGCCTGTTCGCCCATCTCCGCAGCGGCCGGACGCAGGACGCCGGACAGAGCATGGCGTCGATGGACCGCCAGTACGCTCTCGGCAACCAGGCGCTGGAAAAGCTCCGGGGCGAGATCGCCGCCATTCAGACGCGCCATTTCCAACGGCAGACGGAAGTCGCCTCGTCGCTCTTGCGATTCCAATATGTCATGTCTGGCCTTCTCTTGCTTATGATCGGCGGCTCATTGGCGTATGCCCACCGGGTGCGACGGCAGGTCGAGACCGCGACGCGGGAGAATGAAGCACTAATCGCGGCGCTGCGAGATTCGGAGGCCACGCTGGACTGCCGCGTCCGCGAGCGAACCGCCGAACTCGTCCTCAGCGAGGGCCGTTACCGCTCGCTCGTCGACGTCCGCCAGCAGCTCCTCAAGAAGCTCATTTCGGCCCAGGAGGACGAGAGGCGGCGGATTGCCCGCGACCTGCATGACGAGATTGGGCAGTCGTTGACATCCCTGTTAATCGGTTTGCGAACCGTCGGCGACTCGGCCACGCCGGAGGAGGCGCGGGCGAGGGCGGACGACCTGCGGCGAACGACTGTCGCTACCATCGACGAGGTGCGTCGCCTGGCCCGCGGTCTGCGGCCGAGCGTGCTCGACGACCTCGGCTTAACCGCCGCGCTCGAACGGTATGCGGCCGACTTCTCCCAAGCCCATGCGATCGAAGTGGACGTCCGGGCGGCCGACGCTGGCGTGCGTCGCCTCTCGGACGAGATTGAAACCGCGTTATACCGCATCGCCCAAGAAGCGCTGACCAACACGGCCAAGCACGCCGACGCGAAGCACGTGTGTATCACCGTCGATCGGCGGCCGGACTCGGTGTGCCTGACCGTGACCGACGACGGCCGCGGCTTTGCTTCACAACCCGCGGATACCACCGGGCAGCTCGGCCTAAACGGGATGCAGGAACGGGCGGCACTATTGAACGGGACCGTCACCGTCGATTCGGGCCCGGGCCGCGGCACCCGCGTCCAGGTGTCGATCCCTTGCGAGGAGCAGAGTCATGGCGGCGATTAGCATACTCCTGGCGGACGACCACGCCGTCCTGCGGGCCGGTCTGCGGATGCTCATCAACGCTCAGCCCGACATGAGCGTCGTCGGCGAGGCCGCCGACTGCAACGAGGCGATCGAGAAAGTCACACTCCTCAAGCCGGACGTGCTCACGCTCGACCTGACCATGCCGGGCGGCGGCGGCATCAAGATCATCGAACGGCTTCGGCAGGAATGCCCGCAAACCCGCGTCTTGGTCCTGACGATGCACGACGACCCGGCGTACCTTCGGGCGGTGATGGCCGCCGGGGGCGCCGGATACGTCGTCAAAACTGTCGCCGACGCCCAGCTGTTGAGCGCGATTCGCGCTGTCCGACAGGGGCGCATCGTCGTCGACGTCAACCTCCCAGCTGCCCTGCCATCGTCGGGTGTCCCGGGCCCGTCGGCGAGCTCGCCGGGTTCGACGGGTTTCGCCGCATTGAGCGGCCGGGAACGCGAAGTATTCATGCTCTTCGCCCAGGGGCACACCAACCAGCAAATCGCGGACCGGCTGTTCCTTAGCGTCAAGACGATCGAGACCTATCGCGCCCGCATTGCGGAAAAGCTCGGCCTACGCACCCGGGCCGAACTCGTGCGTTACGCCCTCGAAGTCGGCCTGCTGGCGCCTGAGGCGGCGCACCTCGAAGCCCGCGTCAGGTAGTTTCCGAGAACATTCATCGCGCGTCGGGGAATTCCCCCACACGAGGTCGCGGATTTGTCGCAGTTTCCCCGATAACGGCCTCGGTTCGACGCTCTTAGTATTGACCGATCTTCGGTTCAAGAACCACGTGCGCCGGACCTCCGTTCATGATCGGAGCTGCCGCATCTCGGCGCAATGCATTAGCAATTCGGGGATTGTCGATGATGGATTCACAAGGCTATCAGCGGTCGTTTCCTCCATGCGCGTTACTGGCGAACTCCGAATTCGCGGCTCAGTGCATGGGCGGGGACGGTGTCGCGAGCGTAAATGGAATGAATCGCCGTTTTTTGTCCGGCGGGCCTGTGAATCCTGATAACACAGAGGCGGCACAGTTCTCCGACCTGATCCGCCGCGTTCGGGTCGGAGAGGCGGAGGCCGCGGCCGAGCTGGTGCGACGCTACGAGGCGGCCATCCGCCGTGTCGTCCGCGTTCACCTGCACGACTCGCGCCTCCGCCGCGTTCTGGATTCGATGGACGTCTGCCAGTCGGTGTTGGCAACGTTCTTCGTGCGGGCGAACCTCGGCCAGTATCAGTTGGATACGCCGGCGGACTTGCTGAAACTTCTAACGGCGATCGCCCGTCACAAGGTGATTAATCAGACTCACAAGCACCGGGCCGACCGCCGCGATTTCCGCCGCGAAGAGCCGCTAGGATCGCGGGAAGTTTTGCTCGGTGCGGGCGGGGCAGACCCGAGCCAGGTGGTCGCCGACCGCGAGCTGCTGGAGAAGGTCCGGGAACGATTGTCCGACGACGAACTGCGATTGGCCGAGCGACGCGGCCGGGGCGACTCCTGGGCCGCCATCGCCGCGGACCAGGGCGGCACGGCGGAGAGTCTCCGCAAGAAACTGACGCGGGCGCTCGATCGCGTCCTGCGTCAGCTCGGATTGCACGAGGACGGCGATGAGTAAGTCCCTCGGACGCGACGTGGATCTGCTCGCGGGCACGACCCGCGAGCCTTCCGCCCAGCTGCTCGGCGACCAGAATCGCCGCTGGTGGGCTGGCGAACACGTCGCCGTCGAGGACTATTTCGCGACCGCCCCCTGGCTCCGGTCGGACACGGAAAGCCTGCTCGACCTGATTTACAACGAAATTCGCCTGCGTGATGAGCAAGGTGAAACGCCAAACCTGCAAGAGTACCTCCGGCGTTTTCCCAATCTGGCCGACGCGCTGGCGGTCCAGTTCGAAGTCCACCTAGCCATGCGGTCGGGCGAGGTGCTCGGGGCGTCTTCCGCGGACGGGGACGACCTGCCCTCGCCGGCTGTACCGCCGCTACCGGACATCAGTGGCTACGAAGTCCTGGACGAGCTAGGTCGCGGCGCGATGGGCGTGGTCTATCGCGCCCGACACTTGCGATTGAACCGGGCGGTCGCCCTCAAGATGATCCTGACCGGGCCGCACGCGGGTCCGAAAGACCTCGCCCGGTTCGAGACCGAGGCTCGCGCCGTCGCCCGGCTGCAGCACCCGCACATCGTCCAGATTCACGAGATCGGCGAACAGGACGGCCGGCCGTTCGTCTGCCTGGAGCTAGTGACCGGTGGCAGTTTGGCCCAGAGGCTGGCCGGTCGGCCCCAGCTGGCACGACACGCCGCCGAGCTGGTGGAGCTCCTGGCCCGGGCCGTTCATCACGCCCACGAACAGCAGATCGTCCATCGCGATCTCAAACCGGCTAACGTCCTCTTGGCCCGAAGCGACGCCCACCGCGGCGTCCGGCTGGGCGGTGCCGACGACGCCGGGTATTTCGAGCCGAAGATTACTGACTTCGGGCTGGCGAAACTGCTCGACAACCCACTCGACGCGGGCGACAGCACGCCGACGGGGTACCCCACGGTCGGCCCGGTGGGGACGCCGCCCTACATGGCGCCCGAGCAGGCGAGCCGCTCCGGCGGTGCATATGCCGCATCGGTTGGCGGCGGCCGTGCGACGGACGTCTACGCGCTGGGCGCTATCCTGTACGAGATGCTGACCGGCCGCCCGCCGTTTTTGGCAGCCTCCGTATACGAAACGTTGCAGCAGGTCATCGCCCTGGAGCCGGTTCCTCCGCGCCGGCTCCAGCCCCAGGTGCCGCGAGACCTGGACACGATCTGTCTGGCATGCCTGCGGAAGGAGCCGCACCGCCGCTACGCTACGGCGATGGAATTGGCCGACGACCTCCGCCGCTACCTGGAAGGCCGGCCAATCCGCCAGCGGCCGGCGGCGTTGTGGGCGCCGGCGGTGAAATGGGCGAAGCGACGGCCCGCAGCGGCGGCGTGGGTCATGCTTGGAGCGGTAGCCTTCTTCGGACTAATGGCCGGCGGTCTCTACTACCTGGATCACCGCAACGAAGGGGCTCGACGGTCGGCGGTCGATCGCTACCGGGAATTTGCTCGAAGCCGTGACGAAGCGTTGTTCCAGGGCACGCTGCTCACCGCCGCCCGGGTGACGCCAGACGACCGAGCCGTCTCCGACCCGACGGCGGCCCGCGACGCTATCGAGAAGGCATTGGCCGCGGGGGGCCTCTCCGCAAAAGGCGGCAGCTCCGTCGCCGACGCGCATCTGACCGACGCCGAGCGCGCCGATGTGGCCGCCGGATGTTACGAATTACTCGTGGGCTTGGCGGACACGACCGACCAAACAACGCCGAAGGAAGGCGGGGAAGCGGCCGAAGCGCTTCGCCTGCTCGACCGTCTCGGCTCGCTCGCCCCTCCCAGCCGGGCCTTCCACCTGAGTCGGGCGCGTCTGCTCGATCGGTTGGGCGACACGCCGGCAGCCGCCGACGAGCGACGCCGGGCGGACGATTTGCCGCCGGTCAGCGCCGGCGACCACTATCTGACGGGCATGGACCGCTACCGGGCGGGCGACATGGCCCAGGCGATTCGCTCCTTCCGCGCAGCCGTGTCGCTCCAGCCGAACCACTCGGAGGCGCATTGTTTCCTGGCGATCTGCGCGCTCAACGCCGGTCGGCCGGCGGAGGCGCTGGCAACACTCACGGCGTGCATCGATCTCCGCCCCGACTTCGTTTGGCCGCACCTATTGCACGGCTTCGCCGCGGCGCAAGCGGGCGCGTTCAATGATGCGGAAGCCGATTTCGATACGGCGCTGGCAATTGATGACAGTGCCGCTGTGCGTTACGCCGTGCACGCCAATCGAGGCGTTCTCCGCTTACGCCAGGGGAAGCTCGAAAACGCCGTCGCCGATCTCGCGGCGGCCGTCACCCTGCGGCCGGAGCAGTGCGCCGCCCGCGTCAATCTCGCTCGCGCCTATCGGGACCAGAACCGATTGTCGGACGCCGCGCTCGAAATTGACGCCGCCGTCCGTCTCCATCCCGACCTGCCCTGGGTCTACCGGGCCCGCGGTCAGCTCCGTCTAAAGGAGGGAAATCTCGACGCGGCGCTGCTCGACTTTGAGGAAGCGATCCGCCGCGAACCGGCCGAGGCCTCGTCTACCACGCTCGCGGACGAGTACGTCGAATGCGGTCGCATCCGTCACCAGCAGGGGCGCTTTGCGGACGCCCTCACCGCCTACGATCGTGCCTTGCGGATCCTCCCAGATTATGCCGTAGCGCACTACCTGCGTGGCATGTCGCTCTTGAAACTGCGCCGTCCAAAAGACGCGCGGGCGGCGTTCGACGAGTGCCTGCGAGTTGAATCGGACTACGGCGATGGCTACCGCGGCCGCGGCCAGGCCCAGGTGCAGATGGGCGATTACGCCGGGGCGGTCGAAGATTACACGCGAGCCGTACACCTTCACCGCGACGCAAGCATTCTTACCCATCGCGGATGGGCCTACTTCTTCACCGACGCCTACTCGCCGAGCACGATTTCGAGGACGCGATCCGGCTCGACCGTGAGCCGGGTGACGCTCATGTCGGCCGCGGCCTGACGCGGGTGATGCACGGCGATTATCGACTCGCGATCGCGGATGCCGAAGCCGTGCTTGGTCGCAACAAACCCGACACGCCGGAGATGATGCACAACGTCGCTTGCGTTTATGCCCTGGCCGCGGCGCGGGTACGGGCCGACGCCGCCGAGCGTGACCGCGACGCCGTGGAAGCCGGCTATCGACGGCAGGCAATGGCAGCGCTTCGGAAGGCGTTCGACATGGTGCCGGCCGGACAGCGTGCTGCATACTGGCGGGACAAAATGCGGCCC
>DATJGQ010000304.1:0-10531 GCA_035494815.1 Gemmataceae bacterium | reverse complement strand
CGCGATTCCGCCGCCGCTGCCGTTGGCGGTGTTGAAGGCGATGGTACCACTCTGCACAGCCATGTTGCCGCCGTTCCGCACCATGATGCCGCCGCCGTTCGCCGCCGCGGTGTTGTTGGCAATGGTGCCGTTGCGGACCGTCCAGTTGTCGGCGGCAATGCCGGTGAGATAGACGCCGCCCCCGTCGGTCGCCGCGGAATTGCCGGAGATGGTGCTGTTTTCCAGGAGCAGCGTGCCGCCGATGGCGGAGACACCGCCGCCGACGCGTCGGCCCGAAGCCGGGTTAATCCCCGCGGCGTTGCTGAAGACCGAAGTGTTGCGCAGCGTCAGGTTGCCGCCGTTCGACGCGATACCCCCGCCGTCGGTCCCGGACGAATTGCCGCTGACGACGGTGTCCAAGACGGTCAGCGCGCCGCCGCCGAGAAAGATCCCGCCGCCGCTGGCGCCGGCCTTCGTTTGACCACCGGTGATGGTCATGCCGGACAGAGTCGCCGCGAACGGCGTCGAACCTGCGAACGTCAAGACGCGGAAACTCGTCGCGGCCTGGTCGCGGCGAACGGTTAGAAGGCTGGCCCCCGGGCCGGTAATGGTGAGGCCGTCGGCAACGGCCAGGTCTCCCGAGGTCAGGGAGATCGTGCGCTGCGTAGCGAAGTATGTGCCGTCGAATATGAGAGTGTCGGCGCCCGGGGCCGCGTTGGCGTCGAGGATCGCTTGCCGGAGAGAGCCGGGGCCGGCGTCGTTCGCGTTGGTAACGGCGAAAACGGCCGGCGTGATGCGACCTTCCAACGACTGCACCATCAGCCGTGCATGAAAATACGAAGCGCGGCGAACCGGCCGACCGCGACCGGCCGGACCGACGGTGCGCGCGAACAATCGGCGGAGCAGGCGCGACATGATGTGCCTCCTTGCAAGTCGCGGCGGTGGGATTCATTGCAACGACCGTTCGGGGGCGAGCCGATCCTGACTGCCCCCCCGAACGGTCAAATTGTTGCGACGTGCCGCAGAGTTTAGAAAAACGCGCCGGCGACCGCAACCGCAACCCGTCCGAGGCGGGTTACGGGAGTACGACGCCGAACCGGCTGCGGAACTCGGTCAGGTCCGACCCGTTGATGGCGCCGTCACCGTTGAAGTCGAGCGTGGCAACGTATGTCGGGTCGGTCTGGCCGCTGCCGAAGGCGGTGCGGAAGGCGGTCAGGTCCGAGCCGTTGACCGTCTTATTGCCGTCGATATCTCCGTACAACCGGAAGAGGCTCGAGACGTTGTCGCCGCCCGCGAGGCCGCCGGTGATCTGGCTGCTCAATACCGTGAGCGTGTAGTTGCCGTCCTTGAGCGACGGGTTGGCCGCAGGCCCTTCCGTGAAAGCGCCAGAGAAGGTCAGCTTCGCGATCGTCTGCGTAGCCGTGCTGCCGGAGAGGTCGACATTTACCGTGACGTTCGTGCTCGAGCCGGCCTGGCGGAGTTGGAAGGCATTCGCCGCCGCCGCCTGGCCGCCGACGAAGTTTACCAGCCCGCTGAAATTGACGGTGACGCTTTGGACCATCGATCGCTGGGCCGCGCCGTTGTTGATCGCGACGCCGGACACCGACGGCAGGGCCGAAGTCGTGGAGGTGTTGTCCAGCACGGTGACACGGTTGACCGCCCCGACGACGATCAAATCCTGGCTGCCGTTATTATTGAAATCCGCGGCCGCGAGATATTGGCCGCCCGGCAAGTTCCAGCCGAGGTCATACGTGCCCGGCGACGCGTTCTGGAAGATGCCCGTCCCATTCCCCGTGTAGATCGAGACGAACGCGTTCGGCGTCAGGTTGTTGGCGGACCCGTAGTTGACGGCCGCGATGTCCTGCTTGCCGTCCATGTTGAAGTCGGCGACCGCGACGGCGAACGTCCCGTAGCAGTTGGCGTTCAGCGTGTTGGTGATGCCGAAGGCCAGATTTCCGCTCGTGCTTACGTTGAGAATCACCCCCACGGAGTTGCCGGTGAACTCGGTGCTGCCTTGCGGGTTGCCGGCATTGGCGACGATCAGGTCCTTCTTGCCGTCACCGTTAACGTCGGCGGCCTGAATATTAACCGGCAGCGGGCCGCCTGTGTCAAACTGGTTAGGCGCCGCGAACCCGCCCGCACCTGTGCCCTTGAAGAGGTAAACGTTGCCGTTCGGCTGCGGCTGCGTGGAGTCCGGTGGCACGCCCGGCACTGCGGCCGCGATGTCCGTAATGCCGTCACCGTCGAAGTCCGCGACGGCCAGTGACGTCGGGACGAATTGGATTTCCGGAGCCAGTGTGGTGATCGGGCCGTTCGAGAAGCTGAAATTCCCCTTCCCCTGGCCGTCGGCGTTCCCCTGAAAGATGGTAACCTTGTTTCCCGAGACGTTGTCGCCGGCGGCGTTGGACGCTCCGAAACTGGCTACGACCACGTCGAGGACGTGGTCGCCGGTGACGTCGGCCAATCCGACCCAGGCCGAATTGTTGCCGCCCGGTTGGAACGGGCTTCCGACCATGGACAGGCCCGCCGCTCCGTTGTTGCGGAACACGGCCACGGAACCCACGTTTTGGCCGTTCTCATCGACGGCGACGACGTCCGGCAAGCCGTCGCCGTTAATGTCGCCAATGGCCGCGAAGGCGACGTTCGTGCCGCCGGTATCGTACGAGCTCCGGGTAAACCCGCCGCCCGAGCGCCCATACAAGACGATGATGTTTCGATCGCCACCCGTGTTGAGGTCGGTGCCTTCATTCGTCAGGACGGCGTCCATGAACCCGTCGCCGTTCAGGTCGGCCGTGACGACGCACCCGTTGTTGTTCAGTCCGGCGATCGACGATTGAGGGACGACGTTGAACAGCGCCGGGACGATCTTGTCTTCGAATTGCTCACACCGAAGGTTGACGGTTTTGGCGGTCCGGCGATGGCGCGCGGCGCGGAGGGAGAGACTGCGAGGGCGTGACTGCTGAGCCATAACGGCTGCCTCCGGAATGTATGAAGACTGCGATTGAAACTCCGACCGCAGCGGGCGATACAAAACGGCTGTTACCGGGGAACGCCCGGCCGCCGATTCTCAACGGAAAATGAAAGTTCCCGCCGCGAGGCTAGTCGGCAGGGCCAGCCCTGCCAGTCGAGTCGATAATCGCGACCGACCCGGCCCGGATGAACGCCATCACGGGCTTCGGTGCTGCTAATTGAGGCTAGCACTGAAAACGACTACCTGCAACGGATTTTCCCTCCCTGACGGCTGGTTTGGCGAATGCAGTTTAGGTGCCTCCGACGTCAAAAATGAATGAAAGTGGTACTTTTCCGCACACGCGCCGCTGGCAACAGGCCGACGGCGGCGTTATTCTCGGGCACGTATGAATTGTCGCCTCGAGGACCCACCACATGCAACGCCGATCGTTCATTCAGAGGTCTCTCGGCACGTTAGGGGCCGTGGCCGGCACGGAGGCCGGCATCGTCGCGTCAGCTCATGGGGCCGAATCCCACGCCGGCGAACTCTATGAGCTGCAGGCCTACTCACTGAAAGCAGAAAAGCAACCCATCCTCGACCGCTACCTGGAACATGCGTTCATCCCCGCGCTGAAACGATACGGCATCGGCCCGGTCGGCGCTTTTTTCGATAAGGCGGCGACCGACCCGAAAGCCTACGTCCTGATCGTTTACCCGTCCCCGGAGCAGGTCGCGACGCTCTCTGGCCGGCTGGCGGCGGACGAGGAGTATCGCAAGGCGGCGGGCGACTATCTCGCCGCCAAAGCGAGCGACCCCGTCTATGCGCGCATCGAGAGTTCGCTGTTGGCGCCGATCTCCGGCATGCGCCGGCTCGCCAAACCGGACACGTCGAAACCCCGGCTCTTGAACCTGCGCATTTACGAGAGTCACAACGAACGGGCGAACCAAAAGAAGATCGAGATGTTCAACACCGGAGAATTGGCGATCTTTCGCCGCGTCGGGCTGACGCCGGTGTTCTTCGCCGAATCGATCGTCGGCGTCGCCCGGCCGAACCTGACCTACATGCTCGTTTTCCCGGACGACTCGGGCCGTAATGCGGCGTGGGACCGTTTTCGCCGCGACGCCGAGTGGCAAAAACTGCGGGCCATCCCCGAGTACGCGGACAAGGAGATCGTCTCGAAAATCACCAACCTCATCCTGACCCCGACAGCGTATTCGCAGGTATGAAGGGCGCGACGGCCGACCCTAACTGGGGTGATAATTGCCTTCGTTTGCAGGCGATTGTACGGCCTCAGGCGTCCGCTGTTCCGCCGGCTTGGGCTGGTCGACCGTCAGCGGTTGGGACGACAAGTGGGCCGCCCGCCGGCGCCAGTCGGGAGGGTCCTGCCAGCCGTCGCGGGCCAGCGAGTTGTCCGCGTCGGGCGTGCGGTCGTCGGGCTTGCCGAACACCATGAAGACCAGCCCGATGAGCGACGCGCTGATCGCGATGCCCGCCAGGTCGGCCCATCCCGATTCGTCCGGGGCGTCGGCGGCGACCGGTTCCCATGTCTTAACGGGCGCTTGCTTGGCAATCTCCTTCGCGGCGCCGGACGTGGTCCCGATCAAGACCGCGAACGGCAACGGCGTCAAGAGGAGCATGCCGACATAGGCCATCGCCTTTCCGCGGACCTTCTTGCCCGCGATCCGGATCTCGTCGAGGCCGAAGAGCACGTAGACGCCCAACAGCGCCAGGGCGATCTCGATCAGGTTGAATATGGTCACGGCCAAAACCTCAAATTGCGGCGGGCGATAAAGTATAGTTCGTAGCCGGGCCGAATGCCCGCGCGGGACAAGGTTTCCGCTGGACACCAGCGGCCGCGCTTCTTACTCTTTCAATCGACTTTGCCGTCAGAATCGGCGCCGGCCGTTCAGGCCATTCGCCCGCCGACTCCGTCATTTCCGCGAGTCGTCGGCGCCCCCCGAGAACCCGACATGCCGACGGGTCAACGACTTCCGTTCCTGCGTTATGGCAGTGCCCTGGTCGTGACCGCGGTCGCGACGTGGGTGCGGTTGATGCTGGACCCGGTCGTCGGGGACCGCCTCCCGTTCGTCACCTTCGTCCTCGGCGTGGTCTTCGTCGCCTGGTCGGCCGGTTCCGGGCCGGCCGCCGTGGCCGTCGTTCTCTCCAGCCTGGCGGCGGACTACTTCGTCTTACCGCCTCGCGGCAGCCTGCTGGTGCAAGGCCGGGACGAGCAGATCGCGCTGGCGGTCTTCTTCGCGCTCGGATTGGCGATCGCCCTCTTAAGCGCGTCACTGGAGGCCGCCCGTGACCGGGCGCGGCGGGCCGAACACGCCGAACGCGCCCGCGGTCAGGAATTCGCGATCACCCTGCAGTCGATCGGCGACGCCGTCATCGTCACCGACGAACATGGCCGCGTGACTTTCATCAACCCAGTGGGCGAATCGCTCACCGGCTGGTCCCGGCGGGACGCGGTCGCCCGGCCGCTGACGGACGTCTTCCGCATTCTCAACGAACAGACGCGGGCCCCCGTCGAAGACCCCGTCGCTCGTGTGCTCCGGGACGGCGTGGTCGTGGGATTGGGAAACCACACGATTCTCATTGCCCGGGACGCTTCGGAAAAGCCGATCGACGACAGCGCCGCCCCGATCCGGGACGCGTCCGGGCGCATCTCCGGCGTCGTGCTCATCTTTCGCGACGTGACGCAGCGGCGGCTATTGGAGCGCCTCCAGCAGGACTTACATCGGCAGTTGGAACAACAAGTCCGCGAACGGACGGCCGAATTGCGGGCGACCGAGGAGCGCTTCCGCCTGCTGGTCGAGGGCAGTAAAGACTACGCGATCTTCATGCTCGACCCGACCGGCCGCATTGCCAGTTGGAACCCCGGGGCGGAGCGGATCAAGGGCTATCGGGCCGACGAGATCATCGGCCAGCACTTCTCCCGCTTCTACCCGCCCGAGGATCTTCAGTCCGGCAAGCCGGAGCGCGAGTTGCGAATCGCGGCGGCAGAGGGCAAGTACGAGGAGGAGGGCTGGCGACTCCGCAAGGACGGGTCCCGGTTCTGGGCGAGCGTTCTGATCACCGCATTGCGCGACGAGGCCGGCGACCTTCGCGGTTTCTCGAAAATCACCCGCGATCGGACCGAGAACAAACGCGCGGAAGAGGCGCTGCGGCGAGCGCACGCCGAGTTGGAGGATCGGGTCCGGCAGCGAACCGCGGAACTGGCCGACGAGCACGAGCGACTGCGGGTCACCCTCGCGAGCATCGGCGATGCCGTCATCGCGACGGACCCGTACGGTCGAATTACCTTCCTCAACCCGGTCGCCGAGTCGCTCACCGGTTGGGCACAAACCGACGCCACCGGCCTGGCACTCGAAACCGTCTTCCGCATCGTCAACGAATTCACCCGCCGGCCGGCGGAGGACCCGGTCGCGCGAGTGCTCGCGACGGGGCTCGTCGTCGGGTTGGCCAACCACACGACCCTGATCTCCCGCGACGGCACGGAACGGCCGATCGACGACAGCGCCGCCCCGATCCGGGACGAGACCGGCAAAATCCGCGGCGTCGTGCTTGTCTTTCGCGACGTCACCGAGCGCCGCCGCGCCGAGGAGGCCCGCTCGCAGCTGGCGGCGATCGTCGAATCGTCCGACGACGCGATCGTCGGCAAGACACTGGATGCGATCATCACCACTTGGAACGCCGGCGCCGAGCGGCTGTACGGCTACACGCCCGCCGAGGCTGTCGGCCAATCGGTCGACCTGGTGATGCCGCCCGACCGGCCGGACGAATTATCGTCCCTCATGCAGAAGCTCGGCCGCGGCGAGCGGGTGGAGGACTACGAGACGGTGCGGGTGCGGAAGGACGGCCGCCGGGTGGACGTGGCGTTAACGATTTCTCCGGTGAAGAATGCGGCCGGCGAGATCATCGGCGCCTCGACCATCGCCCGCGACATCAGCGAGCGCAAACGGACGACGGCGGCGTTGCGATTCCTCGCCGACGCCAGCGCGTCGCTCGCGTCGCTCGTCGATTACGGGAGCACGCTGCAGAAGGTCGCCAGCCTGGCGGTCCCGTCGTTCGCGGATTGGTGCGGCGTCGACATGCCGGACGGCGACGGGGCCCTGCGGCGGGTTGCCGTCGCGCACGTCGATCCGGCCAAGATCGAACTCGCGCGGGAGCTCGACCGCCGCTATCCGCCCGACCCGAACTCGCCACACGGCCCGTATCAGGTGTTACGCACCGGGCGGTCGGAGATGATCAGCGAGATCCCCGACGAACTGATCGACCGGAGCGCGCGCGACGAGGAGCACCGCCGCATCCTGCAGCGACTCGGCCTGAAATCCTACATGGGCGTCCCGCTTCAGACGCGGGGGAGGACGCTCGGCGTGCTCACGTTCGTCAGCGCGGAATCGGGCCGCCGGTACGACGCGGCGGACCTCGCGCTCGCCGAAGACGTCGCCCACCGGGCGGCCGTCGCCATCGAAAACGCCGGGCTCTACAGCCAACTCCGCGAGACCGACCGACTCAAGGACGAGTTCCTGGCGATGCTCGCCCACGAGTTACGCAACCCGCTCGCGCCGGTCCGCAACGCGCTGCACGTGATGAAACAGCCGGCCGCCACCGCCGCGATCGTCGGGCAGGTGCGCGACATGGCCGAGCGGCAGGTGCGGCACATGGGCCGGCTGCTCGACGACCTGCTCGACGTCTCCCGCGTCAGCCGCGGGCGGATCGAGCTCCGCAAGGAGTTCGTCGACGTAGTCCCTGTCGTCGCAAGCACGGTGGAAGCGATTCGCCCGCTGATGGAGGAGCGCCGGCACGAGCTGACCGTGTCCGTTCCGTCCGAGCCGTTGTGGCTCGAGGCCGATCCGCACCGCTTGGAACAGGTGCTGACCAATCTCCTCACCAACGCCGCCAAGTACACGGACCCCGGCGGGCGGATCTGGCTCACGGCGGAGCGGGACGGGCGTCACATCGTGATTCGCGTCCGCGACACGGGCGTCGGCATCACGCCGGAGATGCTCTCGCGCATCTTCGAACTCTTCGTACAGGCCGAGCGGCGCGTCGACCGGTCGCAGGGCGGCCTCGGCATTGGCCTGACGCTGGTGCATCGGCTCGTCGAGTTGCACGGCGGGACGGTCGAAGCAAACAGCCCGGGCCTGGGCGGTGGCAGCGAATTCATCGTCCGCTTGCCGGCGCTTTCCGATAAGAGTGACACCGAATCGTCCGTTCAGAACGGTCAGGCCCCGTCGGCCCGCCTGCCGCCGCACCGGGTTTTGGTGGTCGATGACAACCGCGACGCGGCCGATAGCCTTGCTCTTTCGCTGCGGCTGGCCGGGCAGGAGGTGCGGGTCGCCCACAACGGGCCGGACGCGCTCAAACTTGTCGAGGACTTCCGTCCGGAAATCGTCTTTCTCGACATCGGCATGCCTGGCATGGACGGCTACGAGGTGGCCCGCCGCATCCGCACGCTCCCCCAATGCAAAGACCTGGTTCTGATCGCCATCACGGGTTGGGGACAGGAGCAGGATCGCGTCCGGTCGCAGCAGGCCGGGTTCGACCATCACCTCATCAAGCCGGTCGAGCCGGCGACCGTCCACAAGTTGCTCGCCGAACCGACCTCGCAAGCATAACGTCGCCGGGCGAGTTAACGGGGCTCGTCTTTTTCGTCCCACTTATGGTTTTCGCCCGCCGGGCAGCGTAAGCTGCCGGGTTGGCATAACAAACCGCCTCACGGTCGCGAGTTCGCCTCCAGGAGTCCATCACATGAGGCAGGGACGATTCTGGCTGGCCTTAGCATTGTCAACATTCTTTGGGGTAACGGCGTGGTCCGCGGGGCAGGCGCCCCAGCGATCCAACCCGCCATCGGGCGAGGACGCGCAAGCGGAGGAGGCCAAGGAAAAGGCGATCGCCGAGCGGTTCCGCAGAGTGCTGGAGACGAACCCGCGCCGCGGGACGGCGCTCGACCGACTGTACGGCCATCACGTCGAGTACGGCACGCTCGACAAGCTGATCGGCGAGTATGCCACGCGAACGAAGTCGGACGCCAAAGACGGCGTCGCCTGGATGATCATCGGCCTCTTGGAAAGCCAGCGAGGGAAAGACGCCGCGGCCGTCGCCGCCTTTAAGCAGGCCGAAGCGAACCTGCCCGACAGCGCGACGCCCGCCTACTATCTCGGCCAGTCGCTGGTGCTGGTCGGCCAGCCGGACGCGGCGGCGGAGGCGTTCGAGCGGGCGATCCAGCGCAAGCCGAACCGCGCCGACCTGCTCGACGTCTTTCAGGCACTCGGCCGCGTCTACCAACGGGCACAGAAGACCGAACAGGCGCTCGCCGTCTGGACGCGGCTCGAACAGCAGTTCCCCGATGACTTGCGGGTGCAGGAGCAGATCGCGACGACGCTCGCCGAGGAAGGGCAGTTCGAACAGGCCCTGCCGCGGTTCGAGAAACTCGCCAAGGCGGTCAAAGACGCCTATCGCCAGTCCACCTTTCGGATCGAGGCGGCCGAGCTGAAGGTCCGACTCAAGCGTTCGCCGCAAGCACTCGCCGACCTGGAAGCGCTGCTCGCCGAACTCAATCCGGAAAGCTGGCTGTACCGCGACGTCCGCCGCAAGATCGAAGAGGTCTTTCTCCGCGGCGACGACCTCGCCGGGCTGGCCAAGTACTACGACGGCTACCTGGCCAAGCATCCAGACGACATCGACGTGATGGCCCGCCTCGCCCGTACGCTCGCCTCCGCCGGCCGCGCGCCGGAATCGCGCGAGTGGCTCAAGAAGGCGCTCGACAAGGGCCCGACGCGCCGCGAACTGCGGCAGGCGATGATCGACCAGTTCGTCCACGAACAGAAGTTCGCCGACGCCGTCGCCCAGTACGAGGCGATGGACAAAGTCGAACCGAACAACCCGGACACGCTCCGCGACTGGGGCAAGATGATCTTGCGCGATACGGCTCGCCCCGAAGCCGATCGGAAACAGGCGGCGCTCGCGGTGTGGAAGCGGCTGCTCGATCGTCGCAAAGACGACCCCGTCGCGGCCGCCCAGGTCGCCGATCTCGTCCGCGGCGCCGGCCTGCCCGACGACGCGATCGCGCTCTACCGCAAGGCGGTCGAACTCGCCCCGAACGCCCCGCAATACCGCGAGTACCTCGGCGAGTATCTGCACAACCTCAAACGCAAGGACGAGGCGCTCGCGGCGTGGCGGCCGATAGCCGAGGGGGCCAACCGCAACGCCAAAAACCTCGCCCGGCTCGCCGAAGTGTTCGCGGGTTTCGGCTACCGCGCGGAAGCGATCTCCACGATCGCCGATGCTCTCGGCCTCGAGAAGGACGATTTTAACCTTACGCTCCGCTACGCCGATCTGCTCCACCAGGATCAGCAATATGACGCTGCGCTCAAGCAGCTCGACGCCGCCGGCAAGATCACCAACAGCCCGGAGGACGTTGAACAGGTGATGGTCGCGCAGATCAAGACGTACCAGGCGATGGACAAACTGGTCGATCAGATCGCGGATTTGCAAAAGGACGTCGACGCCAACCCGAACCCGCCGGCCGACCGCTGGCTGCGACTCGCGCGCTACTACGAGGCAAATCGCCAGTCCGACCGCGCCACCGAGACC
>DATJGQ010000303.1:0-7789 GCA_035494815.1 Gemmataceae bacterium | reverse complement strand
GATCCGCACCCGATTCGCCGCCGGCGCGACAGATCCGCCAGCGCAGTTTGGCGTGCTCCGGTCGCGGCACCTGCGCGTCGTAGTAGGCCACCACTTCAATCGAGAGTGGACCGTCCGCCGGATCGAACAACCGCGCCGATGGTCGAATCACTAACGAAGTCGCCCAACGCTGTCCGGCGGAAGGTTGCTCGGCACTTCGCAACAGGAATTGCGATTGGTCGAACGCGCGCCCTGCCTCTGCATTCTGACCCGCGAACAATAACGGTACGACCGACTTTAACACCGGTATCGCGCGCCGCCGCGCCGCGACGTCGGTGACCTGATCCCACGCCAGCTCAAACGACCGCAACTTTTGACCCAGATCATAATGCCCCGGCTGGCCGAACGCCGGTATTGGTGACGCCGCAAATACGACCAATGAGGCTAATAACGCGCTGCGAATCATTGTGAATTACGGGGTCCGTGCCGTCGGACTTTGGTCCGACATGAATCGGGATCACTCCTGAATGTCTTGATGTATAGCGATTGTCGGGCAATTAGTCTTCAGCTATCGCGCGAACATTCTCCGGCACTTCGTTTGCGGCTTGTTTCGCATGTGCCCGCTTGTTCCAATGGTAGGCACCCTGACCGCATGATCGACTCACCCGTCCGGAGTCAGCTTATGATCCGCATACTTGCAAGTGTGACGTTGATGGCCGCGCTGGTCGCGCCCGCGTTCGCCGCCGATCCGCCGATGGTGATCAACATGCCGTCGGCCAACAAGGCGGCCCCCGCCCCGGCGCAGGACCAGGCGAAGCCGGCGAAGCCCGCCGACCAACTCCCGAAAGTCGTGAACTATCCGTCCGGCTCCGACGGGACGATGCCGCCGCCGAAGCCCGCCACCGACGCCGCGAAGCCGACCACCGCGCCGTTGGCCGTCATGGCGATGCCGAGCGTTTATCCCATCGTGAATGCCGGGATGATGAACCCCTATGGCGGGTTGTCCGCGGACTACTCGATGTCGATGTACGGAATCCCGGGATACACGAGCGCGGGGTTCGCGACTTCTCCGTACCTCGGCGCATCGATGATCGGTGGCTTCGGCTTTGGCTCGTACCCACCCTCGAACGGCTACTTCTATACGTTCGCCCCCGCCGCAATGCTCTACCGCGACATTACGAGCACTCCGCTCGGCAAGACGGCCTATTTCCAGCCGGACGGCACGGTGATCGAGAACCCGGGCGGCTTTATGGGCTATGCCGGCGCGGCGATGATCTTGCGATAATCCATCCGGGAACGCAAACGCCCACCCGACGTTCGGGTGGGCGTTTTTTTTGTCACGACGGGGCGAAGAATGACGATGAGCCGGGCGGCGCCCCCGGCTTGCGGGCACTTGCCCCGGACGAGTCGGTGCCCACGCCCGGCGGAATGCGAGCGACGGGCGGTCGCGCCCCCCCGCGCTCCGGGAGGGGCACTGGTACGTCAACCGATTCCAAGCTGTCGTCCACCTGCAGCGTCGGGCGAACGGGGAGCGGGCTGGCCGGGACCGCGGGTGCTGCGGCGATCACGTCGCGCGGCCCGTCGGTGCTCACCTGGTAGCGGAAGTTGCCGATCATCAACTCGTCGCCGGTCCGGAGAATTCCGCCCTGCACGCGGGTGCCGTTGATGCGAATGCCGTTGGTACTGCCCAGGTCGCGGATGACGAGGTGATCTTTTGCCTGGGCGATGCAGCAGTGCTTGCGAGAAACTTTACGGGAATTGAGCTGCAGGTCGCATTCCTCATGCCGGCCGACCAGCATGATCGGCTTATCCAGCAAGATGCTCGGCCCCTCCGAGAGCGAGAGTAATTGTGCCGGCATGCGAGCCGCCCCGTGACGCAACGGACGCCCTGATCCTATCCTACCACGCCGAAAACATCGACGCGTACCAGTTCGAGAGTCTTAGAACACCGTCGCCATGAGCATCCGGGCCGTCCAAACCAGCCAGGTCCGCTCCTGTGGCGTGACCTGGCCTCGGCCAACAATCCCCTCGAGTCGCTCGCGGGCCGCTTCCACGCGCGCCCGCTGATCGTTGGTCAACGACACGACTTGCGGCCGGGCGAGCACCCGCGAGAGGACCATCAGGACGGTGCGAGCCTCGTCAATGTCCGGTCCTGGTCCCTTCGCGTCCCAAGCCGGGGTGTCGGACGAGTTGGCCAGACGATCGGTCACGGCGTGGATGTACCGGCTGACGCGAGCGAGCTTCGCGTAGTCGATCCGCTCGGGGAGATCCGTCGGCCGATGGTAATCGGCGTGCGTGCCGGTCGTGAAGAACAGGAACGGCACGGAACGATCGCGGAACGGACCGTAATCGCTCCGCGTGCCGACCAGGTCCGCGCCGAGCCGGCCGATCTTGAGTTCGTTCTCGGGCGGCGTGTTCGTCAAGAGTCGCCGCAGCTCGGGCGCTGTCTCGCTGCCGAGCACGAACAGATACTCGTCCGTCACGTCGGCCATCGACCGGCCGATCAGGTCGGCGGTGAGGAACGCCTTGAGCTGGGCGAACGGCCGCGGCGGGTGGGCGGCGAAGTGGGCCGAGCCCTGCAGCCCCTGCTCTTCGAGATCGAACGCGACGAAGAGGATGTTTCGCCTCGGCCGCTTCTTTGCGAGCCCGAACGCCTCGGCGACTTCCAGCAGCATGGCGATGCCGCTGGCGTTGTCGTCGGCGCCCGGATAAATCGTCTCGCCGGATTGGCCGAGGTGATCGAAGTGGGCGCTCAGGAGGATCCATTCGTCTTTCAGAAGAGGATCGCTGCCCGGGAGGAAACAGCCGACGTTTCGGCCGACGAAGCCCGAATCGGTGCCGGTGCCGTCCGAAAGTAGCCAGGGGATCGGCTGAAAATAGGAATCTGCGAACGCGGGCGCGAGCTTGAGCTTCCCGAATGCGGCAGCGATGTGTTGGGATGCCCGTGCGGCACCCGGCCCGCGGCGGCCGAGGAACTCCGGCGACGCCAGTCGGTAAACGTGGGCCTTGAGTTCCGCCTCGGTGATCGCCTCGGACAGTTCGGCCTCGGCGCCGAGCGAGATCGGGTCGGCCCCCAGGGCCGCGCACAGGCAAAAGGTTGGCAGCATGGGCCGCATGGTAGCGAAAATTGGTCCGGACCGCAAACGCGGTTGGCCGGGCGAACCCGCCTCCGTACCATGTCCCCACACGGTCGGCCCCGGCCGATTCTTCCTATTCCGCCTCCACCCGCAAGACGTCGCATGTCCGCCTTACACACCCCGCTTTACGATTGGCACGTGGCCCACGGCGCCCGCATGACCGAATTCGGCGGTTGGGACATGCCCGTCCTCTACACCAGCGTCGTCGCCGAACATCAGGCCGTCCGATCCGCCGCCGGTCTGTTCGACATTTCCCACATGGGCCGACTGTCGTTCGGCGGCGAGGACGCGCAGGCGCTGCTCGACAGCGTCTTTACAAACGACGTTACGGGCATGCAGGACTTTCAGGTCCGCTCCGGACTGATCTGCAACGAGCACGGTGGCGTTCAGGACGACGTGCTCGTTTACCGCTGGCCGTACGGCTGGGCGATGGTCGTCAACGCCACCAACCGCGCCAAGATCGTCGGCGTGTTGGAAGCGGCGCGCGGGCCGCAAAAAGTCCAGATCATGGACCAGACGACGCAGACCGGGATGCTGGCGCTGCAGGGTCCGGCGGCGATGGAAATGACGCGCGGCCTGTTCGACGCGGATCCTGCGACGCTCAAGTACTACCATGCCGCGGCGACTCGCTGCCGCGGTTCGCAGTGCGTCGTGAGTCGCACCGGCTACACGGGGGAGGACGGGATCGAGGTGATGTTGGGGGCCGCCCAGGTGACCGCTCTCGTGGACGAGTTCGTCTCCCGCGGCGCCGTCCCGTGCGGCCTCGGCGCCCGCGACACGTTGCGGCTCGAGGCCGGCATGCCCCTGTACGGCCACGAACTCACGGAAGACATCGACCCGCTCCAGGCCGGCCTCGGCTGGGCGGTGCAGCTGGACAAGGGCGACTTCATCGGCCGGGACGCTCTGCTGTCACGCGGCGATGTGCCAGGTCGCCCGCGGCGCGTCGGGCTGGTCATGGACGGAACGCGGAGCGCTCGCGAAGGCTGTGACGTCCTGCTCAACGGGAAAGCGGTCGGGCGAGTGACCAGTGGCGCCCCGGCGCCGACGATCGGCAAGCCGGTGGCGATGGCGTACGTCGAACCGCTGGCCGCCGCGGCCGGGACGAAACTTGCGATCGATGTCCGCGGGAAGACCGAGCCGGCGCAAGTCGTGCCGCTGCCGTTCTACAAGCGACCGCGGGCGCATGTACACTGAGATTAACGAGGATGGCGCGCATGGACCCGAAAAACCTTCGCTACGCCCCGACGCACGAATGGGCCGCCCGCGACGGCGACATGGTGACCGTCGGCATCACGAAGTTCGCCGTCGAACAGCTCACCGACGTGACGCACGTCGAGCTGGGTTCGGTCGGCCGCCCCGTGACCGCCGGGCAGCCGTTCGGCGAGGTCGAATCGGTGAAGTCGGTCAACGACCTGTACGCCCCGGTGACCGGCGAGATCGCGGCGGTGAATGAGAAGCTCGCGACCGACCCGAGCCTGGTGACGAACGACCCGCTCGGCGCCGGCTGGATGGTCAAGATCAAAGTCAAATCGGGCGCGACGCTCGACCATCTGATGACGCTCGACGCGTACGAAAAACAGATCGCATCGGAAGGGCATTGAGCGGCGTTTACCGAGTAGAAGAGCGGAGAGGACGAGATGCCGACCACCATTGAGGTTCCCACCACTCGGGCAGCCGCGGCGAGGACCGGCGCCCTCCCCCCGTCAGAGTCGGGCGAACAGCGCTTCGTGCTCGACGCCGTCGAGTGGGCGTCATATGTGAAGATCGCGGACGGGATCGGCGAACGTCATGTGCGGGTGACGTTCGACCAGGGGAGCATCGAACTGATGACCACCTCCTACCGGCACGAGTGGTGGAGTGATCGGCTTCATACGGTCATCAAGTGCCTGGCGGTGGAACTCAACATCGAACTGCAAAGCGGGGGATCAACGACGATCCGGCGCGAGTATCTTGCTCGCGGCATTGAGCCCGATCAGTGCTACTTCATCGCATCTGCCCCTCGGGTCACCGGGCCGCGCGATTTCACGCCCGAGGACGTGCCGGCACCGGATCTGGCCGTCGAGGTCGATATTTCGCGCAGTTCGCTCGACCGGTTGGGCATTTATGCCGCGATCGGCGTTCCCGAAGTCTGGCGGTTCGACGGCTCGGTGCTGAACGTGTATCGCCTCAATCCGCAACGCAAGTATGAAGACCGAACACAAAGCGATAGTTTTCCGATGCTGCCGCTCGACCGGCTAGCTCACTTCCCGTCATCCTCGCGCGATTTGATGGACACGGCCCTGATGCGGGCGGTCCGCGAGTTGGTGGCGGCGGGGTTCAATTTACCGGCGGCATCGTGAATCATCGGTTGCTTCTCCCGGTCCGATCGATGTATGACTCGTGGAGGCGCCCTTGTCCTACGTCCTCAACACGCCCGCCGACCGGACCGCGATGCTCAAGACGGTCGGGGCGGCGTCGATCGATGATTTGCTTAAGCCGATTCCCGCCGACGTGCGACTCGATCGGCCGCTCGACCTGCCACCGGCGCTGCCGGAAATGGAACTGACGCGGCATCTGCAAACGCTCGCCGCCCGCAACGCCAGCGCGGAGAGCCACGTCTGCTTCCTCGGCGGCGGGGCGTACGACCATTTCATCCCGGCCGTCGTCGATGCGATCGCCGACCGCGGCGAGTTCTACACCGCGTACACGCCCTACCAGGCCGAGGCGAGCCAGGGGACGCTGCAGACAATCTTCGAGTACCAAACTCTGATTTGCCAACTCACCGGGCTCGACGTCGCCAACGCCAGCCTTTACGACGGCGGCAGCGCGGTCGCCGAGGCCGTGCTGATGGCGGTCAATCTGACCGACCGCACCGGCCGCGTCGTCGTGGCGGAGAGTGTGCACGCGGAGTATCGCCGGGTGCTGGCGACGTATCTCGCGAATTTGAACGTCGAACTGCTGACGATCCCGACGCCGCACGGCTACCTTGACCCCGATGACGTCCGCAAGGCCGTCACCGATCAGACCGCGGCGGTCGTCGTTCAGCACCCGAACTTTTTCGGATGCCTCGAGGAAGTCGAAGCGGTCGGCGCCGCGGCGCGGGCGAAAGGGGCGCTTTATGTCACCGCGTTCGACCCGATCAGCGTCGGCGTCCTGAAGCGGCCGGCGGACTATGGAGCGGACATCGCCGTCGCGGAGGGGCAGAGCTTGGGCAACGCCCTCATGTACGGCGGCCCCTACCTCGGCATCCTCGCCTGCCGACAGCAATACGTCCGCAAGATGCCCGGCCGGCTCGTCGGCCAAACGATCGATCGCCGAGGTAATCGCTGTTTTGTGCTGACTCTGCAAACGCGCGAGCAGCACATCCGCCGCGAGAAGGCGACGAGCAACATCTGCACGAACCAGGGGCTGCTGGCCTTGCGGGCGACCGTGTACCTCACGGCACTCGGGCCGAAAGGATTGCAAGAAACGGCCGAGCTCTGCAGCCGCAAGGCCCATTATGCCGCGCAACAACTGACGAAGTTGCCCGCGGTGCGACTCGCGTTCGACCGGCCGTTCTTCAAGGAATTCACGCTGCGGCTGCCGGGCGACGTGCGGAAGCTGACCGGCCGATTGACCGACGACGGCTACCTCGCCGGCCTGCCGCTCGGCGGCTTTTATCCCGATCTTGGTGACTGCGCGAGTTTCGCCGTGACGGAGAAGAGAACTAGGACGGAGATCGACGGACTGGTCAATGCGGTCGCCGACCGCATCGCGGTCTACGGACCGGCACGTACGACGACAACGGTGACGGTCTGAGTAACTAATCGCGGCGGCGCATGAACATGTAGGCCACGCCGGCGACGAGTGCCATCGCGAGGCACGCCAGGATGAGGAGTTCCATTGCGCCCAAACCAAACATGGCTTTTCTCCGACTTGGTTCAGTCGTTCGGCCGAAACAGCAAGACCGCGATGACGACCAGCAGTGCCATCACCAGGCAACCGGCGACCAAGGCGAGGATTCCGAAGCTCATGCCGCCGTCCCTCGTCGATGCCTGCACCACAATCTTGTTCGTCGGGCCCGCGCCTGAATTTCTCATATCGAAGGACTAATGGACAAGCCCCTCGCCACGGATTTGCTGTTCGATCTGAGCCACGCCGGCCGCCGATGTCATCGGCTGCCGGACTGCGACGTGCCCACTCCGCCGGTCTCTGAACTCTTGCCGGCCGCGGTCCGCGCCGACTCGCCGCCGCCTTTGCCGGAGCTCGGGGAGATCGATCTCGTCCGCCATTTCACGAATCTCTCCGGGCGGAACATGTCGATCGACACGAACTTCTACCCGCTCGGGTCGTGCACGATGAAGTACAACCCCAAGCGGCACGAGCGATTTGCCGCGCTGCCGGGGTTCGCGGCCGTGCACCCGTACCAGGACGAGGCAACTTGCCAGGGCGTGCTGCAAATCCTGTACGAGATGCAGCAGTACCTGTGCGAAATCGCGGGGCTGGACGCCTGCTCGCTGCAACCGGCGGCCGGCGCTCAAGGCGAGTTGACTGCATTGCTGGTTGCCGCCGCGTACTTCAAGCACAAGGGCGAGCGCGATCGAAACCGCGTCCTCGTCCCCGACAGCGCTCACGGGACGAATCCGGCTAGCGCCGTCCTCGCCGGCTTCGAGGCGGTGACGGTCAAAAGCAACGCCCGCGGCCTGGTCGATCTC
>DATJGQ010000302.1:0-5157 GCA_035494815.1 Gemmataceae bacterium | reverse complement strand
TTCTCATGGCTGCATCAGTGAGGGGGATGCGAGGCGCCGCCCGGGCCCCCCGGCGGCAAAGCACCCATGTTCTACCGGCCCGCGCGGCCGGTTGCAAGCGCCCGGATCGGCAAATTCAGCCGATAATCAGCACCCGTTTCGCCGCGAGGCGAGCGCGGCGAGGCGAGCGCTTGTCCGCGTCCGCATGACCTGCACTTCGCGTCCTTCACCCCTTCTTCGCCCCATGCGCCGTTGCATTTCTCTCATCATTCCTTGTCCAAGCCCCTGCAATCTTGCTATCATTCGACTTTTTGCCGCCGGAGTTGATTCGCATAGCCGGTGAATGCGCTATAGGGATCGAGCTGTCACGATATACTGTCAGTGACAGCAGGTAATGGCGTGCCTCGGCATAGGATTCCCCATGCCTTCACCCTTCCCCGGCATGAACCCGTACTTGGAACATGAGGACGCGTGGCACAATTTCCACGCCCAGTTCCCCGCGCATGTCATCGAGCAACTGAACCCGCTGGTTGGTCCCCAGTACTACCTCAAAACTGACGAAAACGTTTACATCCACGAATTGCCGGAAGGGACGCGGTCGCTTCTCGGACGCCCGGACGTGTTCGTCGGTCAGGAAGCCCCGAACGCCCGCCGTGGGCAAACCTCCGGCGTTTCGGCCACGGTTGCCGCAGAGTGCCTGCAACTTCCGCACGTGGACGTTGAGCGGTTGCCCTACATCGAGATTCGGGACCGCCAGGGGCGACTCGTCACAATCATCGAACTGCTCAGTCCGTCCAATAAGAAACCCGGTGGCGATCGGCTCTTGTACGAATCAAAGCGCGCCACCGTCCTCGCCGGTCCCGTGAACTTCGTCGAGATCGATTTATTACGTGGCTACCGTCGCATGCCGCCCGCGGACGGCGCCAAAGGTGACTACGGCGTGTTAGTGAGCCGGGCTCAAGATCGTCCGACCGCGGAATGGTATGCGATCCGGCTGCGGGACCGCCTGCCCGTCATCCCCGTTCCTCTAGACGAAGGAGACCCGCCCGCCACGCTGGACTTGCAGGCCGTTCTCAACAACCTCTACGACGCCGGCGGATTCGAGAAGTTCCTCTACCGGTCTCCGCCGCAGCCGCCTCTCGCGCCGGAAGACGCCACCTGGGCCGAATCGCTGATACCTCCCGGGCGTCACCGCTGATCACACGGCCCGCACCTTGTCGTACAGCACCTCGACGAATCGCTCCAACAGGTCCAGATATTCACTCCCCGCGACGAGCCGCACGCGGTCGATCAATTCGCGCCGCCGTTCCATCATCTCGATCAGCCGTTCGACGCCGAGCCGCGTGATCGCCCCTTCGGCCTCGAACGCCAATAGCTCGCCGACCTCATCCGGCGTCAGTTGCCGGGCGCGGTCGGTGTTGCGGTCGAGCCAGGCGCGGAATTCCGGCTGCCGCGCGTGCTCATAGAGCCGATTGAGGCTCTCTTCACCCTCGGGCGGGGCCTGGCCGTGCATCCGCGGCAACAGTCGGTCGATCGGCAGCGACCGCAGCTCGCCGACGGTCAGCCCGAGCGCCTTGGCGCAGGCCTGCACGGTCGCGTTGTGCGGTTTACGGCCGTGGTTGAGGAGGATCTGCCGCACCGTCTGGCGGTTGAGCTTGGTGATGCGTGCGAAGTCTTCCTGGTTCCAGCCTCGCTCCTCGACCAGGCGGGCGATCTTGGCGGCCAGTCCGTCGTGCACCGGGGGCGTCGTTGGGGTCATGTCGAAGATCGTACCGGCCGGCCGATGCGGCTGACAGGTGCGTTGGCGAGATCAGTCGCGGACGAGGATGTCGGGCACGTCGAGGGTCTGCCCTCGGACGTGAATCCGTTTCATCGGCCAGACCTCGATCGGAGTGGCACACTGAGAGACTTCGGCGTTGATGACAAATGTATCCACGCACAGCGCCTCGCCGACCGCAACCTGCCAGACGATCGGCCAGCCGGTCTCGAAGTTGAACGCCACGACGGGCCCGAACGGCCGTTCGACCGGCTGCCATCCGGTGACGTACCCGGGCGCGAGGTCCCGCCAGGCGTGCTCGAACCCCGCCGCGGCGGCGGTCCGACGGCCGGCCTCCAGGGCAGTCATCAGCGGTAAACCCGGCCGGCTCGCGCCGGCTTGCGCGGCCATGACGCGACACCCCGCATCGAACTCCTGCCGAAGCGTTGGGCTTTTCGGACCGAGAGAAACCGTGCGGGACGTGCTCACATGCAGCCCGCCGCGGGTTCCCGTCGCGGTCACGACGCAGTTGTGACGAACCGCCGAAGTCGAAACGCCGGGCCGGCGATGGCGGCCGAGTCGCCCGTCGCCGGCAACGCCGATCGCCACCGGCGTGACGCCGCGCCGCAACATTCGATGCGCGACCTGGCCCGCCGTCTCGCCCTCCGTCTGTCCGGCCACGAGCGACCGACACACCGCCTCCACCGCATGGACGACGTCCCCGCCCAGATCCCGCAGTCGCCCACGCTCCGGCTCGCTGAGCAGACAGCGAAGGCGTCGGACCGCCGGGCCGAGCGGGATGCAATCGGCCACCAGCCGGTCGCTCGCCATCCGCCGGTTGACGCACAGCTCGCCGAGCAGTTTTTCGCGGCCACCATGCCATTGCCACTCTTTCAGCTGAAAGCCGAGTCCGTCGAGATAAAGGTCGAACAGCCGTTGCGAATCGGCGTTGCCCGCGACCAGCCATCGCTGCGTCGGCACGAGAAAGACGGCCGGCCAATCGCTCGAGTCGCTGACGCCCTGATGCAGTCCCGCCCCGCACAGCCACGCGACGTTCGCCGGGTCGAGCATCAGCAACCCATCGGCGCCGGCGTCCGTCAGCAGACTGCCGATCAACTCCTGTTTGGCTTCGATCTCGGCGCGGCGGTTTTCTTGCTGGGAGGGAGGAACGACGAGTGGCGGGTAGTCAAAGGCGGACGACGAATCGAGCGGCCGGTCATCGCTGAGGGCCTGTGCGGCGACGTCTTCGATCGGCAACGGCTCGTTCATGTCACGATCCACCACTCACCACCTTGAAGTCGCCGCGCGCGAACCGCCCCGCGTTTTCCAGGTAATGGTCGTTGATCCGCCGAATCTCCGCGATCTGCTCCTCCGTGACAGATTTGATCACCTTGCCCGGCACACCGGCCAGCAGCGACCGCGGCGGCACGATCATCCCCTCGGGCACCACGCAGCCGGCCGCGACGATGCACTCCAGCCCGATTTCGCTCCGGGACAAGACGGTCGCGCCCATGCCGATCAGGCAGCCGCGGCCGATCCGCCGGCCGTGCAGGATCGCGCCGTGCCCGGCGACCACGCCTTCTTCGACGTCGTTGGCCCCGTCGTAGTCCGTATGGACGATGACGCCGTCTTGCAGATTGACCCGCGGCCCGAGCGTGATCCGGCCGATGTCCCCGCGGAGGACGACGCCGAACCAGAGGTTCACGCCCGGTCCCAGAACCACGTCGCCGACGACGACCGCGTTGTGCGCGATGTAGACGTCACCCACACGTCGCATCAGCGGTTCGTTCGTCATTCACTCGCCCCTGGGCGTCCGGTCCAATATATGCAGTATACGTCGCATCCGTCCCGCAGCCGGCCCGGCCCATGAAGACTTCGGTGATTGTTTGCCCGTTCTCCCTGTTCGGCAGTCCTGGCACACAACAGGGGGCTGAATTACTGGCCGACGCGCTCCGGGAAATGCTCGAAGACGTCCGGCGGGAAAGGCGGCCGACCCGCGGTCGGGCGTACCTGAGACATGTGAGAATCGAGGAGTTAAACCTCGGCACGATCAAGGACGTCGCCACCTGGCGGGAGCGAGCTGCCTTAGCCGCCCGGCGGGCTCTCAAAGCCGGCGACTTCATGCTCTGGCTCGGCGGTAACCATCTCAGCGTCCTGCCGGTCTATGAGGAACTGGCAGCGATCGGCGACTCGCTGGTCGTTCAGTTTGACGCTCATCTGGATCTGTACAACCTGTCGGGCGTGACGGAGACGCTCTCGCACGGCAACTTTCTTCGACACGCCGAGCGGCTGCCGGAGATCGTGAATGTCGGCCACCGCGACCTTTTTTTGCCGCCGAAGGCGGTTCGCGAGTACTACATCGAAGCGTTCGCAGCGTCGGACGTGGCGATCGACTCCGACCCGGTGGTTCAAGCAGTCCGGGAGGCCGCGGAGGGCGCCGCCCGCGTCTTCATCGACATCGATTGCGACGCGTTCGATCCGGCGTACTTTCCGGCCGTGGCAGACGTGTTGCCGTTCGGATTGAGCCCTGCGCTCGTGCTGCGGCTCATCGAAGCGATCTGGTCGGACCGCGTGTGCGGCGTTTCCCTGAGCGAATTCGACCCGCGCAGGGATCGCAATGATCAGAGTCTGGCCACACTCGTTTGGCTGTTGGAGTACCTGCTGTTGAGGCGATATGAATGAATACGGAATGGCTTGAGTCGATCAGCGGTCTCAATTCCGAGTGGCCCGAAAATGCCCCCAGAATCGATTCCATTCTTTCGCCCTCTTTGGCGAAGGAATGTGGGTTCTCCAATCCACATAGCGGCAATCGCCGTGACACGTCGGGCACGCGAGTGACTCGACTCCTTGCTCCCGCCGGTACGACTTTCGACACGGCACACAGACCCATGTCCGCTTGCTCATTTTCCGCCTACCCGTTTCAGAGTCACATCCGCTCGACCGTCCGAATACCCAGCAGGCCGAGCGTCGTTTGAATCGTCCGCGCGGTGAGGTCGCACAGGAGCAGTCGACCGGCCCGCAACTCTGGCGTCGGCGCGGTGAGGACCGGACAGTTCGTGTAAAAGGCGCTGTAGCTCTTCGCCAAGTCCCACAAATAGGCCGTGAGCAGGTGCGGCAGGTATTCGGCGGCCGCGGCGGCCAGTGTCTCCTCGAACCGCAATATTTGTAAGACCAACACCAGCTCCGTTGGCTCGGCGGTCGGCGGCAGCGGCCTCGACTTCCGGAGCGCCTCCGGGTCCACGTTGCCTTTGCGAAAGATGGCGCGGCAGCGGGCGTAGGCGTACTGCATATACGTCGCCGTGTTGCCGTCGGTCGCGAGCATTTTGTCCCATGCGAACACGTAGTCCGTCGTGCGGTGCTGGCTCAAGTCGGCATACTTGACCGCGCCGAGTCCGACCGTCTCGGCGATCTGCTGCTTCTCT
>DATJGQ010000301.1:0-7386 GCA_035494815.1 Gemmataceae bacterium | reverse complement strand
TCGGACGCCATCGTCCTGTTCGACGGCAAGAGCCTCGACCAGTGGGTGAACACCAGCGACAAAGCGCCGGCCAACTGGACCGTTGCCGGCGGCATCATGACGGTGAGCAAAGGGCGCGGCGCCACCAATATCGAGACCAAGCGCTCGTTCCACAATTACCAGCTCCACATCGAGTGGAGGATCCCCGCCAACGTCACCGGGACCGACCAGAATCGCGGGAACAGCGGTGTTTTTCTCGCCTCCACCGGCCGCGGCGACGCCGGGTACGAGTTGCAGATTATGGACTCGTATAACAACCGGACCTATTCCAACGGGCAGGCGGGCAGCATCTACAAGCAGGGCATTCCACTCGTCAACCCGGCGCGCAAGCCCGGCGAGTGGCAGACGTACGATGTCATCTGGATGGCGCCCGTGTTCAACGGGGACGGGTCGCTCAAGACGCCGGCGCACGTGACGGTGTTCTTCAACGGCGTGCTGGTCCAAAACAACTTCGAGCTGGCCGGTGAGACACTGTTCATCGGGAAGCCGAACTACAACCGGAAGTTCGATTCCGCTCCGATTAAATTGCAGGCGCACCCGGACCCGAGCGAGCCGGTCAGCTTCCGCAATATCTGGGTCCGCGAACTGAACTAGACCTGTGGACCCGTGGAGGTCGCCTCGCCGAAGAACGCCAGCAGGATTGCTGGCGTGGCGAGCTGAAGCTCGCTCCACGAAAATTATTCACCGGCCGCCCTAAAGAGCGCGCGTAATCCGCCGATGAAAGAAGCATGAAGCGCCTGCTTCTCCTGCTTTGTTCGGCGGGCTTTGCGGTGGCCCAGTCGGCGGGTCCGACGGTCACGCCGTCGTCGCTCACCTTCACCTACCAGGTGAACAGCTCGACGTTCCCCGCGCCGGGCAAGCTGACGGCTACGCTGCCCGCGGCGACGAGCACGCTGCCGATCACGGTCGCGGTGTCGTCATCTCCGCAGGGATGGCTGACGGTGACGCCGGACACGGGGCATTCGCCGCTGGCGATGACGGTGACGGTGAATCCGACCAGCCTGACGCCGGGCAGCTATAGCGGGACGATCACGATCAACACCATTCCACCGGGGAGCAATCCGGCCGTGGTGGCGGTTACGCTCTCAATTTCTAATCCACCGTCGACGCTGCTGGTCAGCTCGACCTCCTCGAATTACACGCCGCCATCGTCGGGCGCGGCTTCGCCGACGCTGACATTTACGTACACGACCGGCGCGGGCGCGCCCAGCCCGGCATCGTCGCAGCTCGACGTCGCGTCCAATGGCGACATCATTCCATTCAACGTGACGGCGTCGGCCTCGGCGTCCTCGGGAAAGGGCGCGGTGTGGCTTCGGGTGAACGGGTCGGGGCAGTTGCCGAACCTCACCACGAGCGGAGTCGCTCTCTCCGGGTCGCTCGTGCCGATTTATGTGACGCTCGACCTGGCGACCGTTTCGACGCTGAATCCGGGAAGTTACTCAGGAACAATCGCGGTGGCGGCGACCACCGCCGCGAACGGGTCGGCGACGGTCGCGGTAAACCTGATCGTGTCGGCTGGGCCGCCGACGCTGAATCCGGCGTTCCCGATCTTCCCGGCAAGCGTAATCGCGGGACCGGCAGTCGATCCGGTGATCACGATTTATGGCGACAACTTCTTCACGACGTCGGTCGTGACGCTGCAACAGGGAAGCAACCCGGCAATCACGCTGCCATCGACGCTGCTGAGCCGGAAGGTGCTACAGGCGACGATCAAGGCGGCCTATCTCACACCGCCGCCGCTGTCGGTGTATCCCATCTTCTGGACGCTGGCGGTGACGAATCCTGCGCCGCCGAACAACCCGTCACAGGCGCCAGCGACAACGCTCTTCTCGGTGACGAGTCCGAGCCAGCCGGGAATCACGACCGTGGTGAACTCGGCGAGCTTCCTGCCGACGTCCATCCACACGGGAACCGGCGCGAACCCAGTGCCGGCGGCGGCGACCTCGGTGTCGCCACGGCAAATCATCTCGATTTTCGGGCAGAATCTCGGGCCATCGGGCGTGACGCCGACGACGCCGAGCGGGACGCCTGCAACGTACCCGACGATTGCCGGCGGCGTCCAGGTGATCTTCCAGTTCGGGAGCCCTGTGACTGCGGTCGCGGCGCCGATCATCATCACGTCGAGCAACCAGGTGAACTGTATCGTGCCAGTCGAGGTAGCGGCGGCGATCGGGTCGCCGAGCCCGAACGCGACTGTGTTGGTGGTGAATGGCGGAGTCGCGACGGCGGCGTTTCCGCTCACGGTCGTCGCGGAGGACCCTGGAGTGTTCACATTCGGCGGCCTCGGCCAGGGGCAGGGAGCGATCCTGAACTACGACACAGCGACGGGCTCATACGTGATCAACGGGAGCAAGGCCGCCGCGCCGAAGGGGTCGGCGGTGTCGATTTTCGTGACTGGAATGGGCGAGCTAACGGGTGGAGGAGCGGTGGCCAACGGCGAGGTCGCGACTTCAGCCATCACCCTTGTGAGCAACACGGCGCGGGTGGACATCGACGGTCAGCCGGCAGTGGTGAGCTATGCCGGCACTGCTCCGGGAGCGGTCGCGGGGTTGGTCCAGATCAACGCGATCGTGCCGCCAACGGTGCGGTCGGGGGCGGCGATCCCGCTGACGGTGTCGATCGGAAGCGCGGCGGCGTCGCGGAGGAGCCAGCCAGGCGTAACGATCGCGGTGAAATAGAGGGCACCGAGTCTCAGGAAAGCGGCGCTAACGACCGGCGGACCCGCGGGGCGCGGCAAAGACCACAAGGTTACTGCCGACGGAACGGCCCCGTGGATTATCGGACGAGATGTTGACCAGCCGCGGGGTGTGGCTCGCGGGGTCCTCCATTGCGAGGGTCGTCGAGCCGCCCCCGTCGAGGTTCAGGGCGTCGTAGGCGCCCTCCCCGATCAACATGTCCGCGACTTCGCCGACAGACATGCCGGCGCTGCCGTTGCGGACGTCGACCGTTAAGAGGATCAGGGTTCGGCCGTCGCGGGTGAGGGCGGCGGCGGAGCGGGCTTGCGGGACGTCGTACCAGGACTTCGCGTTCGAGTAGGCGTTGGGGCCGCCGGGTCGGAGGAGGCCGTCGAGGACGAGCCCGTCGAGGTAGCGCGGGATGGTTTTCGCTCCGGCGGTAACGATCTGAGCGGAACCGGAAACCGCGGTCCATACAGTGACGCTTTCCCGGATATGGTGGCCGTCGTCGAACGCCGGGTCGCGGTGGACGATGGCGGCACGGTTCGACGAATCGAAGGCCAGCGCGGGGGCGTCGGCGACGATGGCGTAGGATTGGACCGGGGTTTCGAAAGCGGAGAAGGTCTTCCCCTCGGAGGCGGCGAAGCCGATCAAGTCGACGTCCGTCTCAGCGGAGGGAAACGGCAGGAAAAAATGGGCGTTGATTCCGAGTTGGGCGCGCTCCTGCTTCAGAAAATCGAGGGTGGTCTGGCGGACGGTTTCGCGCTTGCCGCCGGGCGGGGTGAGCTTCAAGCGGATGCCGGCCGCGGACAAGTCGATTTCCACGATGTGGATCCGCCGCGCGCGCGGCTCCGTCTCCACGCGCGCGATGTGCGTCACTCCCTGGAACGGGCGCTCGACGGTGTCGGCCGCCGTTCCGGCTGGCGGCCGGCACAACAGCGCCGCCAGGAAGACGAGTCCGCGGAGCACGTCAGAATTCAAACCGCAACCCGAACTGCATCTCGCGGGCGCGTCCCGCCGAGGTGATCGTCCCGAAGCGGGGCGAGGTCACGTTAGTGACCCGGGCGGGCTGGTTGAAATTGGCCCGATTCAGCAGATTGAATACCTCCCAGCGGAACTGCACGTTGTACCGGGAGTCCGGACCGAAGCGAGTGTTCTTCGAAAGGCCGGCGTCGGCGTTGAAGATTCCGGGGCCGATGAGGATGTTGCGGCCGGCTGAGCCGAAGCGAAGGCTACCGGTGGGCAGATCCACAAACGACTGCAGGCTGGAGCCGCAGGCCGGATTGCGCGCGTCGACAATGTAGCAGTTCGGGTTGCGCGGGTTGTATTGGACCGGCGCAACGAAGTCGGGGCGATCCGCAATACCGTCGCCGTTGACGTCGGCCGACATGGTGGCGGTCGTGGGGAAGCCGCCCTGGAAGAGCAGGATGCCCGACAGCTCCCATCCGCCGACGACACGACTGACGCCCGACGGGGCATTGCGGAGCAGCGCCTTGCCATGGCCCAACGGCAGCTCGTAAACAGAGCTGAGGACGAGCCGGTGTCGCACGTCGAAGCCCGACAGGCCCCGTGAATAGCCGTTCCGATCTCGTACGTTGCCGCCGCCTGTGTCGAAGCCGCCGCCGCGATCGCCGGAGCCACGCTCGCTCGAAAGGTCGATGGATTTCGCCCAGGTGTATGCGCCGAGAAGCGACATGCCGCTCGACGTGTGCTTGGTGGCTTTGACCTGAAGCGAGTTGTAATTGGACGTGACGTAGGAATCGAGGCTCAGCGCGGTTCCCCAGCCGGGGAAGGGCCGGCGGGCCTGAATCGTCGCGGTCGGACCGGGAGTCGGGACGTTGTAGAAGGCCAGCTCTCCGAGCTTGGTGCCCTTGTTCCCGACATATCCCGTCTCGAGATTCACGCCGCCGGGCAGTTTGCGCTGGATGCTGAGGTTCCACTGCTGTGTGTAGCCCTCGCGGAAGTCAGGATTGATGTTCTGCGTGGCGATGACGAGGGCTGCGGACGCGCCGGCGAACGGGTCGGAGATGTTGATCTGCGGGGTCGCCGTGGACGAGGTAATGGCCTGCGTCTCCGCGAACGGAGGCTGCCGTCGATTGATGACAAAGTTGTTCAGGAAGCTCTGTGAGTTGGTGTAGAAGAGGCCGTATCCGCCGCGGATGACGGTGTTGGCGTCGAGGCTGAATGCGAAGCCGAAACGCGGGGCGAAGTTGTTGCGGTCGGCGGCGTAGACCGCGCGGCGCGAGACGCCTTCGAGATGCAGGACGTCGGCCGCTCCGGCGCAGGGGCGCGTGGTTGTCGAGCAGTACTTTGGATCGGCCACGACGACCTGCGGGGTCTCCGGCCGGTTGTAGTCGTTGCTCAGCGGCCAGAATGTCGAGCGGCGATCGAGGTTGTCGACGAGCGGACTGATGTATTCATATCGAAGGCCGAAGTTGAGGGTCAGGCGGCGTGAGACGCGCCAGTCGTCTTGAAAGAAGTAACCGTGCCACCAGGAGCGCCCGGTTTCGACACCCTTGCCGACGACGCGAGACGCGGTAAAGGGATAGCCGAGGAGAAGGTCAGCGAAGGCTTGGCCGGTGAAGTCGCCGCGGAAGTTGAAGCTGCCGCGCCGCAGGCCGGTGACCGGACCGGGCGTGTTCTGTTGATAGCGGGTGAGATTGAAGCCGCCCTTGAGCGTGTGAGACCCGCGGGTCCACGTCAGGTTGCCGGCATAGTTGAACTCGTTGGAGATGTCGCGCTGATAGTTGAAGTCGTCGTCGCCGAAAGTGGTAAGAGTGATGTTGGAGAAGGTGAGGCTCGGCGCTCCTTCGAACTGCGCCCCGGCCAACTGATGGTTGATGCCGAACTGCGCGAAGACGCCCTCCTTATAGCAGTTGGCGCTGCACTGGACGAACTCCGAGCGCGTGAAGGAGGTCCTGAATTCGCCGAGCAGGCGCGGGTTGAAGATGCGGGTCCAGCTCAGGAGGGCGACCTTGTTGCGCGGCGGGATGAAAAGCTCGAAGCCGGGAAGGCCGCTGGCGGTGGTTTGGTCGTGAGCGGCGCGCGTGAACCGTCCGCTGAGACGATCCTTGGCAGTGAGCTCCCAGTCGGACTTGACGGTGAACTGGTCGTCAGAGTAGCGGTTCGGATTCGTGTACAGCAGGTTGTTGGTGGTGGTGACGCCGGGCGTGCCGAAGTTCTGCGCCGGCCACATCGACAGGGCGGCCTTGGCGGCCTGCGAGAATCGCGCCGTCGGGATGCGGTTGCCGGCGAAGGGCTGGCCTGAGACAGGGTCGCGGAGAGTGAGGCCGGCGATTCCGGAGAAGTCTCCGTCGCGCCATGCCTGAATGGGAACGGAGCGGGTGACTTCGACGCCCCGGCGCTCGCGATTGCCCTCGTAATTGGCGAAGAAGAAGGCGCGATTGCGGAGGATGGGGCCGCCCACCGCGCCGCCGAACTGGTTGCGATTGAGACGGCTGGGTTTTGGCAGGAAGAAGTTGCGCGCATCGAAGACGTCGTTGCGCCAGAACTCGAAGAGCGAGCCGCGGAGGGTGTTCGTGCCCGACTTGGTAATTAGGCTGATCTGTCCGAAGGCCGCTTGGCCCATCTCGGCGGAGTAAGAGTTGGTTTGGACTTTAAATTCCTGGATGGCGTCGACGGAGGGCTTGACCGCGATGTTCCCGAACTGGCGAGCGTTGTTGCCGGCGCCGTCGAGAGTGAAGTTGTTCTGATTGTCGCGCCCGCCGATCGCGACGCCGGAGCCGAGGCTGCCGGTGGCAGCGCCGACAGTCTGCTCAAAGCCGCCGGGACGCGTCGCCGTGCCGGGCACGAGCAGGACAAGTTGGGCGAAATCGCGGCCGTTCAGAGGGATCTGCGAAGTGTACCGGTTGTCGACCACCTGGCCGACGACGGCGCTCTCGGTTTGGAGGGCCTGTCCTTGCGCGGTGACGTTCACGGTCTCGGTGACGGCTCCGACCTCCAGGGCGATATCGACGCGGCTCTCCTGGTTTACTTGGAGGACGATTCCGGCGACAGTCTCCTTCTTGAAGCCAACGATTTCCGCGGTGACGGCGTACTCGCCGACGGGAAGAAGCGGCAGGACGTACGCGCCGGCCGTATTGGTGAGCGTGCTACGCGAGACGCCGGTGGCTTTGTGGACGGCAGTCACCTTTGTGCCAGGCACGACTGCACCGGTGGAATCGGTGACCGAGCCGACGATGGTGGCTGTAGTTTGCGCGGCGGCGGCGGCGGCAAGAAGGGTCAGCAAAGCAAGACAGCGAAAAGAGCGCATGGCGCCTCCCCGTTTCAGAATCCCCAGGATCTGGCTAGTATAGTGCAATCCCGAGGTGAATTCCGACGTGGACGGTAAACAGAAGAAGCGGCGATGGTGGGCGGCATTGGCGATCCTGAGTGCGCTGCCGCTTGCGGGCGCCCTGCACCAGTCGTGGGAGGTTCGCGCCGAAGCGCTTCGCTTTCCTGCGCCGGGGCGACTTGTTACCGTGGGGCAACGACGGCTGCATCTGGTCTGTGTCGGCGAGGGGGCCCCGACGGTCATCTTCGAGGCGGGAGGGTTCACGAGCGCGCTCAGTTTCGAGGCCGCCCGCCGGGAAGTGAGCGTCCACACTCGCGTCTGTTCGTACGACCGGGCAGGAATGGTGTGGAGCGATCCCGGTCCGGCGGCGATCACGCC
>DATJGQ010000300.1:0-2573 GCA_035494815.1 Gemmataceae bacterium | reverse complement strand
CGGAGTCCTGGACCTCGATCGCTTCCCGCCAGGGGTTCTCGCGGGGGGGTTGGTAGAAGTGCCCGTGAATACAGACGTACCGTCGGCTCATACGAGCATTGTACGATGGGCCGGTATCCGTCGCCCGGTCACCGCTTGCGGACTTTCAGCGCCGTCGGGAATTCGCAGAGCGGCACACTCTCGGTCGGCTCCGCCAGTACTTCGGCCAGCGTGCTGTTCCCGAACGCTTCCTCCACCTTCGCGAGTGCGTCATCGACCCGACGGTGCAACGGGCACAGCCGTACGCCGTGTCCGGCCAGCCCGAGCGGACAAGTCGTGATCCGCCGGATCGGCTCGACCGCGTTGACGACCTCCAGGATGGTCAACTCGGCCGGCGATTTCGCCAGCGTGACGCCGCCGCCGACGCCCCGTTGCGAGTGGACGAGGCCTGCCTGATTCAGACTTTGGAGCACCTTGGAGAGGTACGCTTTGGGCACCCGCGTCGCCTTGGCGATCTGCTCGGTCGTGCGACTCGACGGCGCCTCGTGCGCGAGGTGAACGACGGCTCGCAATGCATACTCCACGGTCTGGGAGAACATTTTCAGGGCCTATTCTTCAAAATGGACCTTGACATCCACAATTGACGGCGTATCTTCGTCGTAAATCGGATGCACGTATCTAATTTTCGGCGGGCCGCCGTCCGCGGTCAAGTGTCCGCCCCAGATTGGCAACGGAGACAGCCATGAAACGGATCGACGAAGACCGGCTCGAGACGGACCTGGGTTATCGCTTCGGCTACCTGGCCGAGTTTATGGGATTCGGCGGCGACGACATCGCCACGATCCATGCCGCGGCCTCGGCGCTGGCGCCGCTGGTTCCGACGCTAGTCGACGCCGTCTACCACAAGCTGGCCAGCTACGATTCGACCTGGCGCCATTTCCTCCCGCGGCAGTCTGGTTACGACGGTCCGATTCCTGACGACCTGACTCGGCTCACGCAAGACCATCCGCAGATTCGCTATCGCAAGGAGCACTTGGCCCGTTACCTGGCGGCGCTGGTGACGAAGCCGTACGACGGAAAGTTGGTAGCGTACCTGGACATGGTCGGCAAGATGCACACCCCCAAGGCCGGCGCGCCGGAACTCGAAGTGCCGCTGGTCCAGATGAACGCGCTGCTCGGCTTCGTCGGCGATGCGTTGACGGCGACGATCCTCGGGCTCGGGCTCGACCGCCCGAAGGAAGTCGCTACGCTCCGCGCGTTCAACAAACTGCTCTGGCTGCAGAACGACCTCATCAATCGGCACTACCAGGACGTGCGGGTCGCCGTCGCGGCGTGAGCCCCGCACACTCAGAGGGAAAAGCCACGGCGAAAAGGCTATAGTCTTTACTGTGACTCTTCCCTCTGTTGCTTGCGTGGTGCGTCTCGATGAATGAGCCCTTCGGCGTCGCCCTGCTCGGCTGCGGGACCGTCGGCGGCGGCGTGGCGCAACTGCTTCTGGAACAGTCCGAGCGGCTGGCGGCACGGGCCGGGCGGCCCCTGGAACTGCGGCATGTCGTCGTCCGCGATCCCAACAAGTCGCGCGACATTCCGATCTCGCGTGACCGATTTTCGACTCTCGCCGCGGTATTGCGCGACCCGCAAGTGCACGCCGTCGCGGAACTGGCCGGCGGCACCGACTGGGCCAGGCAAGCGGTCCTCGACTCGCTGGCCGCCAGCAAACACGTCGTCACCGCCAACAAGGCCCTGCTCGCCCAACACGGGCACGAGATTTTCGAAGCGGCCCGCAAGCAGGGGCGGGCGGTCGCGTTCGAGGCGAGCGTCGCCGGCGGCGTGCCGATCATCGCGGCCCTGACACAGTCGCTCGCGGCCAATCGGATCGAATGGCTGCAAGGCATCCTCAACGGCACGTCGAATTTCATTCTCACTGAGATGAGCGAAGACGGCCGCAGCTACGCCGCCGCTCTGGCGGAAGCGCAGAAGCTCGGTTACGCGGAGGCCGATCCGACGCTCGACGTCGACGGGACCGACGCGGCGCACAAGCTCTCCATCCTCGCCCAGATCGCGTTCGGGGCGGCCGTTCCCGTCGACCGGATCGAGCGCCGCGGCATCGCCGAGACCCACGAGATGGACGTGCGGTTCGCCCGCGAACTCGGCTACACCGTTAAGCTGATCGCTGAGGCTTGGCTGGCCGAAGGCCAGGTCGCCATGCACGTCTCCCCGGTGTTGCTCAAACACACCGACCCGCTGGCCCAAGTCCGCGGCCCGTTCAACGCGATTCAGATCGTCGGCGACGCGGCGGGCGAGATCCTGTTTCAGGGGCGCGGCGCCGGACGACTGCCGACCGCGAGCGCCGTCGTCGCCGACCTGATCGACCTCGCCGCCGGCCGCGCGCAAAAGACGTTTCAAGCGCTCAAGCTTTGGCCGGCCGGAACGACCGGCCCGGAGCTGCGGCCCGCGGCGCGGGTTCGCACGCGGTTCTACCTGCGACTCTTGGTGCAGGACCGGCCCGGCGTGCTCGCCGACGTCACGCGGGCGCTGGCGAACGAAGAGGTCAGCATCGCCAGCGTCATCCAGCACGAGGCGTTGGAAAACCA
>DATJGQ010000299.1:0-5828 GCA_035494815.1 Gemmataceae bacterium | reverse complement strand
ATCTTTGCGCTCGCGGAGGATCTTGGCCTGCTCCTGTTCGAGTTCGTCGGCCATGCGCGAGAGTTCGTCCTCGTTGGGCGGCGGTTTGTATTCCTTCGCCTTCGCGGCCTGCTCGGTGATATGTGCTTCCAGTTCGTGAATTTGCTCGGTCAGGAGCTGCACCTGGCCGTCACGTTCCTCGATCTGGCGAAGCAGGTCCTGCTCGCGGGCTTTGAACTCCGCGACCTGCGCGATGTGGAGACTTTCCTGCTTGGTCGCCTCTTCGAGGATCGGCCGCATCTCTTCCAGGAGCCGCGTCAGCTGGGCGTTCTCGGACCTGAGTTGATCGAGTGCGGCGTCGTTGACCGGATTGGGCAGGCCGGCGAAGTTCGGGATCCCGCCGGGGATCGACGTCGGGCGTCCGACGTCGCGGGGCATTCCGTGCGTCGTCGGCAGATCGCCGTAGCCGAGCGCGTCGGCGCCGCTGCCACCGTAGTCCGGTCCATCCGGATAGCCGGCGGGCGGGCCGTTCGACGATAGGCTCGCTTGCAGCCGCTCCATCTCGAGACGCAGCGCGTCGTCGGCCGTCCATTGGACGGTCGCGTCGGGCCCGTCTTCGAACGCGGCGGCGTTGTCGATCGCCGGCGGCGTGATCGGGGCCCGCGGAATTCCGGCCAGCAAACGCCGCCGGAGATCAGCCGATCGGTTAGGATCGGACGGAGGGGGAAAATCGGCCATCAGCCCGGCCTCTTGGTGGGTAACGTTCGATTTAAACGTAGAATATCAATTGTGCCGGAGCAAATGGCCGGAGCCTAATGTTTGTGATTGGGGCGTGATATTTTCGCTCCAGAAGCCCGTATCTCAAACCGGCTCATCGTCGGCGCAAGTTTTACCGACCGGGGCGTTTGGATGGGAGCAGACAAACGGCCGTCGCGCGGGGCCCTGGCCGATCCTTCCGCGTGCACCGGCTGTGCGGCAATCAGAGCGACCGAACCCGTGACGCGGCCGGCGATTTGGCAAAAACTCATGGCGGGACATGGCATTCTCTCCTTAGAATGGCGGTGAAGCGCGTGCACCGCGCGTCTGCACGCTCCCACCACGCAAATCACGACTGGGCGCTCCGAGGCTGGGCTACTCAGTTGCTCATCAGAATGAGGGAGTCTGGACAATGACCTCCGTCCGCAGGCTCAACGCGGTCGCCGCGACCCTGGCGCTGGTTGTCGCCATCGCGTGCACGGCCGTCTGGGGCGACGCCACCGGCAACAAGACCAAGCCCTCCGCCCTGGCGACTGCGATTCAACCCGCCCACGATACTGGCGCGCTGACCGCGGCAGAAAACCCCGGCGGCCGGTTCAGCGGCAAGCCCGTCATCACCTACGAGACCCTCGACGGGCACCTGCACTTCGCGTTGCAGCTCAAGCCCCGTCTGCCCGACGCCCCGTCCCGGCCGCGCGACATCGCGGTCGTCATCGATACTTCCGCCAGCCAGGTCGGCAACCCGCTTAAGAACGCCCGGCTGGTCCTGGACGAGGTGGTCAAGTCGGCGAAGGCGAGCGACCGCATCGCCGTCTGGACGATCAACACCCCCGACTTCACGCGCGACCTGAGCGGCGGTCTGAAGCCGGCTGCCGGCGAAGGCGTGAAAAAGGCGATCGCCGATCTCAAGCGCGAGTACGCCGCGGGCGCGAGCGACCTCAAGGACGGGCTGAAGAAAGTCCTCCGCGGTTTCCCGGTCGCTGCGGATCGTCAGCAAGTCGTGCTGTATCTCGGCGACGGCGAGAGCCCGCTCAACCCGCTCAACGACGCGGACCGCTCCGCGCTGGCCGCCGACATGGTCAGCCGCGCGGTGACGTTTTTCGCCGTACCCCTGGGCGTGCGGCTCGACCCGAAGAATCTGCACGGGCTGACGTCCGGCTCCGGCGGCGCGGTCGTCCGCAAGCTCAGTGGCGATCAACCCGCGGAATTCGTCCGCCGTCTCGACGCGGCCCTCGCCGCGCCGGTCTTCTACCCGTCCACCACGAAGCCGGTTCAGTATTCGGCGAACGTCGGCGAGGCCTTGCCGGCTCGCCTGCCGCCGTTGCGTGGCGACGCCCCGACGCTCGTCGTCGGCCTGCTGAAGCCGGAGAAGACGATCAGCCTCAAGGTCGAAGGCACCGTCGCCGGTAAGCCGGTGACCGTTGAAATGAATGAGCCCGTCCCGGCGGCCGACGTCGGCAACTACTTCCTCGTGCACATGGTCCGGCAGTGGAGCAAGGCGGACCGGACGGCCCCGGCCTACGTACGGGCCGACCGCGGTCTCGCGCAGTCGTTCGAACAGGTCCGGCTGGACCGCGAAGAGTATCTGACCCAGGCCCAGTGGGCGCTGTCGCAGAACAAGCTCGACGCGGCCGAGAAGCTCTTCAACGCCGCCCGGTCGATCAACCCGCGCGACCCCGAGGCGGCCACCGGCCTGAAGGTCGTCGCCGGCCTGAAGGACGGCCGGATCACCCGCGAGCAACTCCGCAAGGAGCTCTCCGACCCGAAAGCGATCGGCATGAAGTTCGAGAAGGGAGGGGATGACACCCAAGTCGTCAAGGCCGTGATGAACAAGCTGGCCGAGCAGCAGCCGGTCGAACCCCCCCCGGCGGACGCGCCCTCGGCGCTGCAACTCGAACGGAGCCGGCAGCGGGTGCAGGAACAGCAGATTACGCAGGTCGTGGACGACACGATCAAGCGCGCCCGGCAGTTGCTCAATACCGACCCGGACGCGGCTTACGACCTTTTGAAGCGGCAGTTGACGGCCGTCCGCGAAAACACGGAACTCAGCGACGCCGTCCGCGCCACGCTCGCGTCTCGGCTGGAAGCGGCCCTGCGGTCGTCCGTCGCCGAAGGGGCGATGGTCAAGCAGCGGCAGGAGGCCGAACTGCAGCGGCGGATCGCCGACGAGGCGCGGCGGTCGATGGAAGCGTCGCAACGGAGCGACGAAGAGCGAATCCGCGAACGCGTCCGGGCGTTTAGCTCGCTGATGAACCAGGCCCGCTTCGAAGAGGCGTACAAAGAGGCCCTGGTGCTCCAGCAGGAGCAGATCGCCAAGGGCCGGCCGGTGCCGGTGCAGGCGAACGCGGCCTACTTCATGGCCACCAACGCCGCCAGCCTCCGCGAGTTCGAGGAACTCCGCCGCATCAAGGAAGACCGGTACATGCTGACCATGCTCCAGGTGGAGAAGTCGCACGTGCCGTTCCCGGACGAGCCGCCGGTCGCGTTCCCGCCGGCCGTCACCTGGCGGGAGATCAGTAACTATCGCCGTGACAAGTACGACGCGGTCGGCCTCGAAGGCCCGAACACCCGCAACGCCCTGCGGATCCGCGACAAGCTCAACCAGACCGTCAACGTCGATAAGGAGATCGAGAACACGCCGCTCAAGGACGTGCTCTCCTTCCTGAGCGACAAGTACGACGTGACCTTCATCGTCGACGTGCAGGCGTTCGACCGGGACAACGCCAACCGGACGGTCGAGGACACGCCGGTCCGGCTGCCGAAGATGCCAGGCGTCACGCTCGGCACCATCCTGCGGTTCGTGCTCGCGCAGGTGCAGGGCACGTACCTGGTCCGCCGCGACTATATCGAGATCACGACCAATAACGCCGCGATCGCCGAGAAGGCGGTGCGGGCGTACCCGGTGGCCGACCTGGTGATCCCGATCCCGAACAGTATCAACACGCAGGCCCTGAATCAGAACCTGCAGGTGTTGGGTTCGTCGTTGTCGGCCAACGGCATGGCGATCTTCGGCGCGTTGGGAGGCGGCCAGGCCCTCGGGTTCGCCGGCCCGCTCGGCGCGCTCGGCACGCTCGGCGCGTTGGGCGCCCTCGGCGGCGTCAGTGGCGCGGCGGCGATCGGCGTCATCGGTGGCGCCGGCGGCGTGGCCGGCGGCGGCGCCTCCGGCGCGGCCTTCTCCGGCGCCCTCGGCTTCGCCGGCGGCAATAACCAGACCAACATGGGATTCGGCGGCGGCACGCTCGGGTTCGGCGGTGGCCAACAGGGCCAGTTCGGAAACCTGGGCGGACAGTTCGGCATCCAGGGCGGCAATACGAGCGGCATCCTGATCGAACTGATCAAGGACGTCATTGCCCCCAAGGAGTGGAACGACCGCGCCGCCCGCTATCTGTTTAACAACATCAACACCGTCAACCCCGACGACGATCAGCCCATCCTCAACCCCGACCTGCTCAACTCGATGGGCTACTACCAGCCGTCCAACGCGCTCGTGGTCCGCGGCACGTCGCGACTGCACACGCGGATCGGCGGCGGCAGCATCGGCAGCGCCGGGGGCGGGGTCCGCATGGGCGCGGCCCCGAAGGACGACAAGGGCGACCGGCTCGTGATCGTCCCCGGCCAGAACCGTGACAAGAATAACGGCGGTGCGGCCGTGGCAAAGGCCCCGGCAACAGCGCCGAAGCCCGCGGCGCCGAAGGCAGAAATCGCCGTCGCCGCGGCGCCGAAGAAGGACCGCGATCCCAAGCAGGCCTGGGAAGACGCCGTCGAGAAGGGCTTCTTCCATCCGCGGCAGGTGATCGCCGTCGCGGACCTGCTGGCCCACTTCGAGAAGTTCGAGGAAGTGACGGAACTGCTCAAGGCCGACCTGCGGCACGGCGTGCTCGCCCAGCCCGTCTGCTTCGACGCGCTGGCGATCGCCCTCAAGCAAACCGGCGCGACGATCGAGGAGGTCGAGCGCGTCCGGCTCTCGCAGATCGACCTGGAACCGACCAACCCGCAGAGCTACCTCAAGGCGGCCGAGGCGATGAACGAACTCGGCCGGCCGGAGCAAGCGGTCGCCTTCTGCAAGCGGGCCGCCGGCCTCGAGCCGAACGCGACCGACTCCTACGCCCAGAGCCTCGTTTACCTGGACAAGGCGAAGGCGGTCGATACGGACGCGGTCCAATGGGCGGCGGCGAATCTCAGCAGCCGCGACTGGGCGATCAACGACGCGACCAACATGGCCGACGCGAAAAAGGCGCTGGCCGACCTGGTCGCCAAGTTGAACGCCGCCGGCCGGCGCGACGACGCAACCCGCATCGCCGCCCTCGCCAGCCCGAGTCGCCACGACCTCGCCATCCAGACGAGCTGGGACAACGAGGCCGACGTCGACATGGCGGTCACCGAGCCGATCGGCTCGGTCTGCTCGAACCTGAACCGGCAGACGGTCGGCGGCGGACGCTGGCGCGGAGACCGCCTGATGTCCAAGGAGAAGGACCGGTTCAGCGAGACGTACGCGGCCACGGAGGCGTTCTCCGGGACTTACGAGATCAAGCTCACCCGCATCTGGGGCAAACCGCTCGGCGACAAGGTGACCGTCAAGGTCACCACGTACGACGGCACGCCGCAGAAGCGTGAGGAGTGGCACCGTGTTGAGTTGGGCACGGACGGCACCGCGACATTGAAGGTGCAGGTCGATGCCGGTCGGCGGACGGTGGCCGCGACGGTCCCGCCGCCGGCCCCGCGGACGCCGCCGGTCGTGGCCCGCGACCCGGACCGCGTGTTCAACCTCCTGCGGGCGATGGCCGAGCCGGCATACGCGGGCATGGCCAAGCAACACGTCGCCGCCAGCGGCACGTCCGCCGCGGGGACGCTGAATTCGCAGGTCATGAATTCGGCCGTGGAAATGGGGCCCGAAGTGTACCACCAGCAGAAGCTCGGCTCGGGCACCGGGGCCGACCTGGTGGGTCAGGCCGTGGTTTCGTCGGACCGCCGGTCAGTGCGGGTGAGTGCCGCCCCAGTGTTCCAGACGGCGACCGCGGAACCGGAAGTGAACCTGTCGCTCATCCCGGGCGGCCGGTAATGGACGAGCCGCTTGCGGCTTAGCATACGGCGAC
>DATJGQ010000298.1:0-4415 GCA_035494815.1 Gemmataceae bacterium | reverse complement strand
CGCCCGCTCACCGGAACGCCCGCGAACCAGCCGCCGGCCGGGACGGCATCGGTGGTCAGCGCGAGGGAGAGGCCGTCCGGGGACCAATTGACCCCGACGCCGTTGCACCCGACCCGCTCCACCTGGCCCGTCGCCACGTCGATCACTGCCAGCGAGGAGTCCTTGACATAACCCCCGATGCCGACGGCGAGCCGCCGGCTATCCGGCGACCAAGCGGGGGCGGACATCGCGGCCTCCGAGAGCACCTGTCGGACACGGCCGGTCCCGAGCGTCACGACGAAGTGGCCGTACCGCGGCTCCTCGGCCGGTCGGTTCAGCGACCCCATGTAGGCGACGGCCGTGCCGTCGGGCGAGAGGCGCTTGTACAGAACCTTGCACTCGGGGGGAAGAACCACGGGCTCGGCCGGTTCCCCCCGGGCGGTGACCGCCTCGTCGGCAACGCCCGGCTTCGTGCCGGAGAAGAGGATTCTGCTCGCCCCCACCCAGACGATTTCCTCGAAGGTGGCATTGCGGGTCTCGACCTCGCGCCGATCCGACCCGTCGAGGTTACTGATCACGAGGCAGGGGGCCGCCGGACCGCCCGGCCCCGCCCGGCGGCCGCCGCAGGCCACGCACTTGCCGTCGGGAGATACGAACGGCCGGACCAGGGGGATCGGAATGGGGCTGTCCGGCGGCGCCGGGGCGCGCGACGGAACAAGGAGCAGTACGGCCGTGACGGCGGCGGAAGTGGAAGTCATCAAAGCACCCTCGACCGAGTGGTCCGGACCAGACAAAGAGGAAGCCGGTGGGCAGTCGCCACCGGCTTGCGGGGACGGCTACCTCGTCCAAATCGCCCGACAGGGCGGGCAGTGGCCTTTGGCTCACGCCCCGCGGCGCGTGGACGGAGGCGTGCCTGCAGGTGGACTCCTTTGCGGTCAGGGCGAAGCTGGCGCGGGAATCGATTCAGCAGCACGACGACAAGCGGCTGAGGAAGCAGAAGTAAACCGGGGCCGCGCGATGCGGTCGAAAAAGGTGTCCCGTCACCGGGAGTGGTGAGTGCGTCCGTGCAACAGGCAACGCAGTCTATCTGCCGGCGACGGGACAGGCGGCATCCTACAGATTGGCCGGACAGGGTGCAACCACACCCCGAGGACCGTCGGGCCGTGGCGGCGAACCAACTCGGCGAGCGCGTGCTGGTCGGCCTGGCAGAGGAAGTCGGGGACAAGGCCTGCGTCGGTCCGGGGGGTCAGCCAGTGCCGCCAGGCGGGCCACGACCCGCAGTGGATTTGTCATGCAATCGCCTCCGTGCGTCGGCGTCATGCGCGTCGGAGGTAAATTGCCCGCGGCTGGCCCGCGCGTACACGATTTCTTCTGAACCAGTTAGTGGCACCACTTCTGTTTCGGCGGGAGGTATCGTGAGTGCGTGATACTATGTGGTGGAATGCCGCCTAATCAAATGGCAGCTGGCCCGGCCGCCTCTGAAACGAGAAGTGACGGTCCCGCGAGATGAGACGTAAAAGAAAAGGGGCCGGCGTTCGCACGCCGGCCCCGTCGACGATCGCCGGATCGGCTCGTCCGCCTACGGCAGGATGACGCCGAACCGGCTGCGGAACTGGGCCAGGTCCGTGCCGTTGATCGCGCCGTCACCGTTGAAGTCGAGGAACGACGCGTAGCCCACATCGGCAAGACCACTCCCGAACGCGCCGCGGAACGTCGACAAGTCCAATCCGTTGACCGCCTTGTCGCCATTCACATCGCCAAACAGGCGAAACAGACTCGACACGCTGTCCCCGCCCGGCAGGCCACCCGTGACCTGGGCGCTGCGGACGGTCAGCGTGTAGTTGCCGTCGATCAGCGAATTCGCCCCCTCCGTGAGCGGCCCCGAGAAGCTGAGCCGCGCGACCGTTCGCGCCGCCGTCGAGCCGGACAGGTCCACGGCCAGCGTCACGTCGCCGCTCGCGCCCGGCCCGGTCCGCGTCAGTTGGAACGCATCCGCGGCCGGGCCGGCGAACGAGACCACGCCGGAGAACGTGACCGTCAGGCTCCGGACCATCGACCGCTGGGCGCTGCCGTCATCGACCACGACCGACTGAACCGCCGGTCTCGCCGTGACCGACAGCGTCGCCGCGGTCGAAGTCGCGGTGCTGAAACCGTTGTCGAAGACCGCCCGGTAGCGGTTTCCGTTCTGCCCGAGGGTGGTCGTGAACGTCATCGTGTTGCCGGTTGCCCCGCCGACGTCGGTAAACGTGGTGCCGCCATCGGTGCTCACCTGCCATTGCACGGTCGGCGCGGGTGAACCGGTTGCCGCCGCGGCGAACGTTACGGGCAGGCCCTCGCCGATCGTCTGGCTCATCGGCTGCAAGTTCACCGCCGCCGGAACGTAAACGTTGATCAAAACAGTGGCCGGGTTGCTCAGGGCGAAGCCGTTGCTGACGACGTACGAAAAACTGTCCGGCCCGACATAGCCGGCCGTCGGCGTGTAGCGCACGACAAAGCCGCTGCCGATCTGAGTGAGCGTGCCGTGCAGCGGCGGAGTGTACGAGGATAGGGTGATCGGTCGCCCGTTGGGGTCCGACGCCGGCAGCGTGAACTGCGCCGGCGTGTCGCGAACGAAGTTTACCGTCAACGCGGCGCCGACCGGCCTGGCCACCACGGCCAGCGTGGCCGCATCGGAATTCACGGCGCCGCCGGCGTTGGTGAACACGGCGCGGTAGCGATTGCCATTCTGCGCCAGCGCCGCCGTGAACGTCAGGCTGCCGCCGGTCTGCCCGGCGATGTCCACGAACCCCGACAGGTTGGACGTCGACACCTGCCACCGGATGGTCGGTGCGGGGACGCCTGACGCGACGGCCGAAAACGTCACCGGCCGACCTTCGCCGATCGTCTGGCTGAGCGGCTGCGTGGTGACCGCCGGCGGCTGCGGGATGATCGTCGAGACCGAGTCCGAATTGTTGAAGACCAACAGGTCGGCAGTCGAGCTGGAGACGGTCGCCGTGTTGACGATCGTGGACCCGAGTACGGCGTTGGCGATGATCCGGTCCACCACCTGGAATGTGGCCGTGGCTCCGGCCGGGAACGTCGAAATCCTGAAGCTGAGGGGCAACGGCGGTAAGCCGGGCTGGGGCGAAGGGGCGGGCAAGACTCTGGTAAATGCCGGACCGGCCGTCTGCATCGCGGAGACGAGGCTCTGAATGACCGCCGGCTGGTCCACCACACTGACGTCTTGCGCGTCGCTCGGCCCGTTATTGGTGAGCGTGATTTGGTACGTCGTCGTCGCCCCCGGGCCGGCCGTGGCCGGGCCGGTCATGCTCACCCCCAGGTTGGCCCGCGCGTTCACCGTCGAAGTGACTGAGCCGGTGTTGTTGCCCGTGTTCGGGTCCGAAACGTTGACGTTGGGTTGGAACGCGATGGTGATGGGGGTCCCATTGGCGATCGACGGGCCGATCGCAAAGACTTCGTCGAAGACTTGCGACTGCCCCGCGGGCAGCGTCCCGCCCGCCGGAGGTCCCGAGACGAGCGAATACGAGGTCAGCGTGACGTTCGGTAGCGGGCTGTACACGAGGTTCGCGTTCGGCACGTCGCTCGGACCGTTGTTGGTGAACGTCACGCGGTAGGTCGCGGACGTCCCGGCGACGACGGTGCTCGGCCCGCTCACCGTCACGGACAGGTCCGCCGACCGGACCAAGGTCGAGCTGGCCGAGTCCGAATTGTTGCCGCCGTTCGGGTCCAAGCTGGAACTTGTGACACTCGCCGAGGTCGTCACTGGGTGTACTGTCGGCGGTGCGTCGGCGTCGACATGGGCGCGCAAGTTGTATGTGACGTTGGCGGATGGCGCGAGGGCAAAGTTCGACGGGGCGTTGAAGGACACGAGACTCTCGATGCCCGGCAGGGTGCAGTTGACGTTGATCCCCGTGGCCGTACCCGGCCCCAGGTTGGAAATCGTGACCGGGTAGATCACGTCGGCGCCAGCGGTGACTTGCACCGGTCCCGTGACGTTGATCAAGAGGTCCGCCGCGGGCACAACGCGACCCTCCAGCGCCTCGACGCGCGGCCGGAATCGCGCCGGCGGCCGGCCGTGCCGTCTGCCGGCCCTGTTCGGGTGCCCCAATTTGCGCAGGATGGACGTGAGCATGGACATGACGGGTTCTCCCAAGTTTGAAATCCGGAACTACCCTCGACTTCTCATACGCGGGGTGTGACACACCCCTGGGGCTCGATGCAATTTGGGATGGGAGGCCGATTTCAGAAGTGCTGACTGAAAAGCAATAGACTTGAAGCGGACGAATTCCCTTCACGGTCGAGGGACAGGTCGTTGAACAGCGGCCGGGGACCGTAAGCCTTGGTCAGCCCGTGGACGCTCAGCAGGACGGTCGTGGACACAACGGCTCACGAAATTCGCAGGTCCAGCGTCCACGTCGTGCCGTCGTCCAAATCCA
>DATJGQ010000297.1:0-7237 GCA_035494815.1 Gemmataceae bacterium | reverse complement strand
TGCCGGTGCGCTCCTTGGCGGGCACTTTCGACACATAACCGATGAGCGCGTCGAGCACCGGCTTGGTTTCGTCCTTCGGCCAGTACGACTGCGGGATCCGCTGCAGCGCCCGCACGGCCGCGGGGCGATCCGCGTCGTCTCTGACGAAGCGGGCGACCGCCTTGAACGTCTGTTCTTCCTGGCCGCGGACGAAGGTGAGGGCGGTCATCGCGGCGTAGCGGACGGCCCGGTCTTGCGCGTCGCTGCCCACTTTGAAGGCCGACTTCGGCGCCGGGGCTGGCTGCTTGAGCTGTTGATAAACGACAGCCCGGTTGCCATCGAGGACGAGCAGGTTGAAACCGGTCAGTTTCCGACCGGCCTCCCCGGAGACGTTGTGGATCACGATGGAGTCGATCGGCAGGTCGCGACCGAGGTCCACCTCCCACCAGGGGCCGTCCACGTTCTCGCTCGTCTGCGCGACCGTGTCGGGGTTGCCGTCGATCGCCCGGTTGGCGTTCGCGCGGCGGGTGGTGCTGTGCTCGGACGCGCGGCCGCGGCGGGCGACGTTCGTGCCCCCGCTGTACACTTCCACTTCCGCCAGCGCGAGCGTCTGACTCTTGCCCGGCAATTCGATGCGAACGTGCCGGCCGACGGTCGGCTTGCCGGTCGCCAGATCTTTGGGCAGACCGGCGAGCAGCGGTTCGACCTTCGGATAGAGCGCGGCCCGCTGGCCGGGGTCGCGGATGAGCGGCATCGCTTCGACGAGGTCGCGGAGGGCCGAGACGGACTTCGTCGCCAGAGCCCAGGCACGATCCACGGAGTGATCGGCCGAAATGAGGGCGACGTAGCCGAGCTGCCGCGTCACGCTTCGTTGGCCGCTGGTGGCCAATGATTCCAGATCGGCGCGGGCGGCGGTCAGTTCGCTGGCGAGGTTCCCGGTGAGCAGGCGGATGAGATCGAAGACGACGCTTTCGTCGCCGGCCTGGCCCGCTCCCTTACGGTCGCGGCTCTGAAGGGCGGCGTCCTGCCGGCGGAGTGCGTCCAGCAGCACGCGCAGTTCCGGCTTGCCCTCGAATTTCGCCAGTTCGGCGAGGACGGCCTTGCGATCCTCGTCGCGGAGGCCCGGACGGAAGAGCAGTTCCATCGCCACCGCCGCGTCGCGCTTCATCTTGAGAAGATCGGCGGTCGCGAGGTTGCGGAAGAAGTAGCGGGCCCCCGACGGCGTCGTGAACGGAATCTGCCGGCCGTCGGCGATCGCCCGACGGACCGTCGGCTCCAGTGCCTTCATCGTCTCGTTGCGGAGGAAGTCCAGGTAGATGTCGGTCGGCTGATCGTTGGTAATCAGCGCGACCTCGATCGCCTCCGGGACGTTGAAGAAGCTGGCGGCGCGAACGGCCTCCAGGCGGACGCGCGGGTGCGGGTCGGCGGCGAGCGTCTTGAGCATGTCCAGCGCCTCGGGAATGCGGTCCCGCCAGTAGCACAAGACGCGGGTGGCGGCCGCGCGGGCGTGGAAGTCCGGCGACCCGAGTACCTGTTTGAGCAGCGGCAAGTTGACGACGTTGTGGTTCTGGTGCAGCCACAGCGCTTCGAGGCGATGGTGCTCGAAGTCATCACCCGCTCCCTTACGGTCGCGGCTCTGAAGGTCGGCGAGCCACTTCGCGGTCGCGGCCATCACCTGGTCGGCGTCGCGGGCACTGAGTTCGATGCGGGTGCGGTGCCGGACACGGTCTTCCGGCTCTTTGAGCAGGTCGAGCAGCTTTTCGATCGGCTCGCCGGCGATCTTCTTGGGCGTCAGCAGCGGCCGGCCTTCGTAGGTCACCCGGTAGATGCGGCCGTGCTCGCGGTCGCGGTTCGGGTCGCGGAGGTTGTGCTGCATGTGGCCGATGATCGGGTTGTGCCAGTCGATGAAGTAAAGAGCGCCGTCCGGGCCGATCTTCAGGTCCGACGGCCGGAAGTTCGGATCGCTCGACGACAGGATCGGCTCGACCTCCGTGCCGACGAAGCTCGCGCCCTCGTCCCGGATCTTGTACTGCAAGATACCCTGGAAGCCGATCACGTTGCCGACCAGCAGGTTGCCCTGGTTTTCCGGCGGGAAGTGTCTGCTGGAGAGGTACTCGATGCCGGGGCACGGCCGCGTCCGCTGTTGATAGACCTGCGGCGGCCGCGCGTGCTTCGTCGGGTACTCGACGTGCCCGGAAAAGAGGGCGGCGTGGTACGGCTGCGAGCCGGTGCCGTCGGTGACGATGTCCTGGCCCCAGTGATCGAAGACGTGGCCGTGCGGGTTGGCGAACCCGAACGAGATGTAGGCGTCGAACTTCTGCGTCCGCGGCTCGTAGCGGTAGACGCCGGCATTGGCGACCCGCACCGGCGGGCCGTAGGGCGACTCGACCTGTGTGCGGTGGAACGTGCCCTCCTGCCAGTAGACCGCGCCGCCGGGGTCTAGCGCAAAGCTGTTCGCGGAGTGGTGCGTGTCGGCGGTGTCCATGCCGTGGATGACGCGGGTGCGGACGTCGGCGTGGTCGTCGCCGTTCGTATCTTTGACGAACATGATGTCCGGCGGCTGCGCGACCAGAACGCCGCCGTTCCATAACTCCATGCCGGTCGGGTTGTGCAGGTGGTCGGCGAAGACGGTCATCTTGTCCGCCTTGCCGTCGCCGTCGGTGTCTTCGAAGATCAGGATCTTGTCGTTCATCTCCTCCTTGGGCTTCCAGTGTGGGTAGCTCGGCCAGACGGCGACCCAGAGCCGGCCCTTCGTGTCCCACGCCATCTGCACCGGCTTGGCCAATTCGGGGAACTCCTTTTCCGAGGCGAACAACGTGACCTTCATCCCCTTGGCGACGGTCATCTGCTTGATCTCGTCCTCGCCGCTGAGGAAGAGGTGCTTGCCGCCGGGGAGTGTGCCGGGCTTGTTCGACTTCACCGGGATGAACGGCGGGGTGTTGCTGTCGTCCCATTCCGGTCCTCGGGGCGCTGACGCAACCCCGCTCGCCACGGCCCAGATTCGCTTGTCGCGGTTGGCCGCAATAACGTCGATGACTTCGAGTTCGCGCTGGACGACCTCGTAATTCGTCTGACCGTCCACGAACCGCAGAAACGCCCGGTCGCCGAAGGTCGAGTAGCCGTCCACCGCGCGGTAGCGGTTGAACCAGTAGAGGTTCTTCTCGACGACGGCGGCGCGGAGCTTCTCCAGGGACGCCGGGTCGCGGCGGGGCGTCTCGTCGGCGGCGAAGAGGGCCTGGTCGATGATCTTCGCGACTTGCTCGTCGCCGGATTCGTTCAGATGGACGCCGTTGATGGTGAGCGGTTTGTTCGACTTCGCGTACAGTTCGCGGGTCGCCCGGAACAGGTCCACGAACGGGACGTTCTGCGCCTTGGCGACCTCGGCCATCGCGTCGGTGTAGAGGGCGAGGCGCAGGTTATTCTCGCTGCCGCTCGGGAGGTTGCGGTCGTGCAAGTCTTCGTGGGCGATCGGCGAGAAGAGCACCAGTCTCGGAGCGGATTTGCCGTTGTACTTCTGGGCGAGCGAGTGCTTGATGAACGATTCGAGGTCGCGTTTGAACTTGTCGAGGCCTGCTTCGCCGGCGAACGACTCGTTGTAGCCGAAAAACGCGAAGATGACGTCGGCGTTGGTGTTGGTCTTCTCGAAGCGGTTGGCCGGGACGGCGCTCGGGTCGTTGAGCTTGCGCGGCTGTGGGATCGGGGCGTTGCCGGCGAGCCACTGGTCGGCGGTGCCGAAGTCCATCGACCGCATGCGGCGGTGAATGTCGGGGCGGTCCGTGTACCCGGCCACTTCGTCGCCGGAGAAGCCGAGGTTGCGGACGACGAGTTGATGCTTCGGGAAGCGGCTTTGCAGGTACGTCTCGAGCCAGCCGTCGTGCTGCATCCGGTCGGCGAGCGTGTTGCCGATGATGCAGACGTGCTCGCCGGGGCGGAGCTCGAAGAGGGCGGCGGATTTCGGCGCCTGGGCCTGGGCGGAATGACGAACGCACCACCAATGCTCCACCAATGACGAAAGAATGACGAATGTTAAAGCCCGAATGACGAATGACCGGCCCCATGCTTTGTTGCGTGATTCGTCATTGTGCATTGGTCATTCCTTCGTCATTGGTGGGGCATTCGACTGAATTCGTCATTTACTTGGCGACGTCCGGCGAGTCGACCGCGTGGGCGGCGAGTTCTTCGAGCGACACGAACTCCAGGGCGGAGATGTGCGTCGCGGCGAGGACGACGGGCGGGGCGACGCCCGCTTCCATCGCCTCTTTCCAGCGGCCGGCGCACAGGCACCAGCGGTCGCCCGGTTTCAAACCGGGAAAGTCGGCCTCGGGCACCGGCGTCGACAGATCGTTGCCGCGGGCGCGGGAGAACGCAAGGAACTCCTCGGTCATGCGGGCGCAAACGACGTGCAGACCGACATCTCCCGCCCCGGTGTTGCAGCAGCCGTCGCGATAGAAGCCGGTCCGCGGTTTGCGCGAGCAGACTTCCAGCGGCCGGCCGAGGACGCTTTTGGCGCCGGGCATTGGCATCTCCTAGTTGATAGCGCTCGAACCCTCGCCGTTAACGCCCCCGGCGGCCGTCACCCGCGACAACGGCCGCGCGGCAACCGGCGGCCGCGCGATGCGTGTCCGGAACGCCTGACCGGGTGGAGGGGGAGTCGAATCCGGCGCGACTGATTTATGATGAAGCACCGGCGACGGCAACACAAGGGCCGGCGGGCAGTCATTGGTCATTGGTCATTAGTCATTGGGTTCTTTACTAATGACCAATGACTAATGACCAATGATCACCCACTCATCGAAGTCCGTGGCCTGCGGAAGCGGTTCCCCGGCGTTTTGGCGCTGGACGGCGTCGGCCTCTCGGTCCGCGCGGGGGAGGTCCTGGCCGTCGTCGGCGAGAACGGGGCGGGCAAGTCGACGCTGATGAAAATCCTTGCCGGCGTCTACACGCCTGACGACGGCGAAATCCTGCTCGACGGCCGGCCCCTGCGTTTAACCGGCGTCCGGGACGCACACGCCCGGGGCATCGTCCTCATCCATCAGGAGCTGAACCTCGCCGAGCCGTTGAGCGTCGTGGCGAACCTGTTCCTCGGCCGCGAACGGCTTCGCGGCGGTATCCTCGGCTGGCTCGACCGGCCGGCGATGGCCCGCGAGGCGAAAGCGTTGCTCGCCCGCGTCGGCCTCGACGTGCCGCTCACGCGGCCGGTCGGCGAGTTGCCGCTCGGCCAGCAGCAGCTCGTCGAGATCGCCCGGGCGCTGGCCCTCGATGCCCGCGTCCTCATCATGGACGAGCCCACGTCGAGCCTGACGCAGCGGGAAACGGACCGGCTGTTCGAGGTGATTGCCGATCTGAAGAGGGCGGGCGTCGCGGTGGTGTACATCTCGCACCGGCTGGCGGAAGTGAACGCCGTCGCCGACCGGGTGACGGTGCTTCGCGACGGCAAGAACGCCGGCGAACTGGCGCGGGAGCAAATCAGTCACGCCGCGATCGTGCGGCTGATGGTCGGCCGCGATCTGCGTCAATTCTACGCGCGCCAACATACTCCGAAGCCGGACGCTCCCGTGCGATTGGAACTGCGGGGCGTCCGCTACATGGGCGGACCGGCCGCGCCGATCTCCTTCATGGTCCGCGGGGGCGAGATCGTCGCACTCGCCGGATTGGTCGGGGCGGGCCGCACGGAACTGGCCGAGGCGCTCTTCGGCATCCGCCCGGTGATCGAAGGCGAAGTATTGGTCGACGGCGAGGCGATCCGGCCGCAGTCGCCGCGGGCCGCGGTCGCCCACGGCCTGTTGCTCGCGCCGGAAGATCGACGGCAATACGGGCTAATCCTGGCCGACGGCGTGCAGGCGAACCTCGGGCTGCCGAACTTGGACTGGTTGAGCGCCGCCCGTATGGTTTCGCGGCGACGGGAGGCGGCGTTGGCGCAGGAGACGGTGACGAAGCTGAAAGTGCGGACGCCGCGGTTGCGGCAGCCGGTCGGCCTGCTCTCCGGCGGCAACCAGCAGAAGGTGATGTTCGGCAAATGGCTCGCCCGCGGGCCGCGCGTGTTCATCCTCGACGAGCCGACCCGCGGCGTGGACGTCGGGGCCAAGGCTGAAATCTACGCACTCATGGATGAACTGGCGGGCGCCGGCGTCGCGATCCTGATCGTATCGAGCGATTTGGAAGAGGTATTAGGCGTCAGCGATCGCGTGCTGGTGCTGCACGAAGGCCGGCTCGCGGGGGAACTGGCGCGGAGCCAGTTGAGCGAAGAGGCGGTCATGCACCTGGCGACGGGGGGTGCGGCCGCATAGCCGCAAGCGGCGGGGGACTCATCGAATGGCGCGCCTGGTCGGCATCCTGGTCATCGTGCTGGTGCTATACGCCACGCTCGTCGGGACGTTTCCAACCGCGCGGTCCGCGGAGAACCACGTCGACCTCGCCCGCCGGCTCGGCTTCTACGGCGTCCTCACGCTCGGCGTCGGCACGCTGATCATTACCGGTGGGATCGACTTGTCGATCGGCTCGCTCGTCGGCCTGGTCGCGGTGGCGTTCGGGATGTTACTTGAGCGACAGGTCAATCCCTGGCTGGCGGCCCTTGCCGTGCTCGCGGCGGCCCCGATCGTCGGCCTGACCCACGGGCTGCTCGTCACACGGATCGGCTTACAGCCCTTCCTCGTGACGCTCTGCGGCCTATTCGTCTACCGCGGCGTGGCGAAATGGCTGAGCAAAACGACCGTCGGCCTCGCGGTCTCTGCCCCGGAAGAGTATCGCGAGGGCGTGTTGCGGCTGGTCGACGTACTCGTCAAGGGCCGGACGCTCGGCCTGCCGAACATCCTTCTCTGGATGTTGCTGCTGGCCGTCGGGTTGACGCTCCTGTTGCACTTCAGCGTTTACGGGCGCTATCTGTACGCGACCGGCGCGAACGAGCAAGCCGCACGGTACGCGGGCATCCCGACGGACCGATACAAGATTCTGGCGTACGTGATCTGCTCGACCTGTGCCGGGCTCGGCGGCGTCATGTTCCTGCCGCTTTACAACTCGGCGAACCCGGCCAGCGCAGGCGAATTGCGAGAGTTGTACGCGATCACCGGCGCCGTTCTGGGCGGCTGCGTCCTCCGCGGCGGCGAAGGGACCGTGCCCGGGATGTTGCTCGGCGCCGCCGTGCTGCCGCTGCTCAACAAGCTGTGCAATTTCAGCGACTACATCGGCAGCGACCTCGAGTATGCGGTCATCGGCGTGGCTCTCCTCCTGGGGACGATCGTCAACGAATTGATCGGCCAAA
>DATJGQ010000296.1:0-5615 GCA_035494815.1 Gemmataceae bacterium | reverse complement strand
TGATTCCGGCGCGGATTGATGCCCCTAAACCGTAGCGGGCCACGCACGCGAACGCCGCCTTTTTCGGGTCCGAGCCCTCGGGCAGCTTCCAGAGCCGGCCTCGCTCGTGACCGATCGTCAAGAGTTCCGCCGACGCGTGATTGCCGGGGTAACTGGCCTGATCGCCCGCATGCCAGCCGCTGACACCTTTGCCGACCGCGACCACTTCGCCCGCCGCGCTGTAGCCCGGTCGAAACGGGAACTTCCAATCCGGCAGGTTCGGGTCTTTGAGCCACTGGTGGGTCCCGGTGTAAACGGCGAGTTCGGTGCCGGCACTTACGGCGCTGGCAACCGTCCGCACGAGGATCTGCTTCTCTCCCGGCTCGGGCAGGTCGACCTCGCGGACCGCGACCTTGAACGGTTCGACAATAACGGCCTGGCGGGCTTTCATGAGATCGGGACTCGCAACTCTCGGGTCGTTGGACACGGAGAATATAGGGACGGGGGCGGCGGCCGGCCCAAATCCGGCCGGCCGGGTCCTGGCGGGACCATCGCGACTCCGTTAGCATTTGCGCGTTCGACCGGCCAACGAGGGTTTGTTGACATGCGCGCGCTACTGTCCGCACTCGCATTCGTCGCGGTGTTTGCTATTCCGAAATCATCGCGCGCACAGCAAAGGGTCGATCCGCCGGAACGGTTCGAACCGGCGGTCCGCGCACTCGAACCGTTCATCCGCCACGAGATGGAGTTCAAACAGCTCCCGGCGATGTCGATCGCGCTCGTGGACGATCAGCGAGTCCTCTGGGCCGCCGGCTTCGGGCTTCGCGATCCGGAGCAGAAACTCCCGGCGACGGCCGCGACCGTCTACCGCGTCGGCTCCGTCTCCAAACTGTTCACCGACCTTGCCGTGATGAAGCTCGCGGAACAAGGCGTGCTCGACATCGACGCGCCCGTGCGGGATTATCTCCCGGGCTTTCGGCCGACGAACCCCTTCTCGAAACCGATCACGCTCCGCCACCTGATGGCCCACCGCTCCGGGCTCGTCCGCGAGCCGCCCGTCGGCAATTATTTCGACCCGACCGATCCGAGTCTCGCCGACATGGTCGCGAGCCTAAATCGCACGACGCTCGTTCTCGAACCGGGCGCGAAAACGAAATACTCCAACGCCGCCATAGCGACGGTAGGCTATACCCTCGAACGGACTCAACATCAGCCGTTCGCCGCCTACCTCCGCAAGCACCTCCTCGAGCCGCTCGGCATGACGAGGTCCGCATTCGAGCCGCTGCCGGAGTTAACTAAAGACCTGGCGAAGGCGGTGATGTGGACCTACCACGGCCGAGAGTTTCCCGCCCCGACGTTCGAACTCGGCATGGCCCCCGCCGGCAGCATGTACACGACCGTGACAGACCTCGCCCGTTTCCTGAGCGCCCTCTTTGCCGGGGGGCGCGGCATCGTTAAGCCGGAAACGATCGAGCAGATGTGGACGCCGCAGTTCGCCGGCAAGGACGCGAAGACCGGCTTCGGCATCGGCTTCCAACTCGGCGAGTTGGACGGCCGCCGCCGCGTCGGTCACGGCGGCGCGATCTACGGCTTTTCGACGGAACTCGCCGCCCTTCCCGACGAGAAACTCGGCGTGGCCGTCGTCATCTCGCGCGACGTCACCAACGCCGTCGCGACACACATCGCGGACACTGCCCTCCGCATGATGCTCGCGATCAAACAAGGCAAGTCACTCCCTACGATCGAACGGACCACGCCGCTCGAAGCCGGTCGCGCCCGTGGACTTGCCGGCCGCTACAAGTCTGGCGACCGCGTCCTCGACCTGATCGATCGCGGCGATCGCCTATTCGTGATACCGATGCGCGGTGGGTTCGTCACGGAGGTGCGGGCGCTCGGCGGCGACTTGATGGTGGACGACCGACTGGCGATCGGCACGCGGATCAAACCGGACGGCGATCGACTCAAAGTCGGCGATAACGTCTACCAACGTATCCCCGTGTCGAAGCCCGAGCCGCCCCCGGGACGCTGGCTCGGCCTCATCGGCGAGTACGGCTGGGACCACAACACACTCTTCATCCTCGAAAAAGACGGCAAGCTGCATGCCCTGATCGAATGGGTGTTCCTGTACCCGCTGACCGCAGAGTCGGATAACGTTTACAAGTTTCCTGATTTCGGCCTTTATCACGACGAGAAGATCATCTTCACCCGCGACGCGGCAGGCCGTGCGATACAGGCGGAGGCGGCCCAAGTTGTCTTTCGGCGCCGGCCCATCGACGGCGAGGACGGCCGCACGTTTCAGATTCGCCCCGAACGGCCGGTCGAAGAGCTCCGCGCGGCCGCCCTCAAGGCCACCGCACCGACCCTGCGCGGCGAATTGAACATGCCGGACCTGGTCGAGCTGACAAGTCTCGATCCGACCATCAAGCTCGACATCCGTTACGCATCGACCAACAACTTCCTCGGCGCTCCGCTCTACACCTCCGCGAAGGCGTTCCTGCAGCGCCCGGCCGCCGAAGCCGTCGTCCGTGCCCATCGCAAGCTCGGCGAACAGGGCTACGGCCTGCTGATCCACGACGGTTATCGCCCGTGGTATGTCACGAAAATCTTCTGGGACGCCACCCCGGTGAAGCACCACATCTTCGTCGCCGACCCGGCCGTCGGCTCGCGCCACAACCGCGGCTGTGCGGTGGACCTGACGCTCTACGACCGCAAGACCGGCCGGCCGAGCCAGATGGTCGGCGGCTATGACGAGTTTTCCGACCGCTCCTACCCCGACTACGTCGGCGGCACGTCGCTGCAGCGCTGGCACCGCGACCTGTTGCGGCACGCAATGGAGGACGAGGGGTTCACCGTCTACGAAGCCGAGTGGTGGCACTTCGACTTCAAAGACTGGAAAAAGTACCCGATCGGGAATGAACGGTTCGAGGAGTTGAAGCGGTGACGCGGTTAACCGAACCGGGCGCTCGCCTCTTCGGTGAGCGGCTCGGTGAACTTGCACCCGAGAAGCCAGCCGTCGTCGGACCGCTGACAGTAGCGGACTTCGACCTTGGCCGAGGCGGCGGCCACACCGGGCTGGGCCGGACAGATGTAGAGTCGGGCCCCCGTGTCGAGATTGCGCTCGGCCACTAGCCGGAGGCCGGTCAGCGAGCGGTCGTAGAGGGTCGCGCGGGTGAGCACCTTACGGGTGTCGGCGTCGGCGATCATCACGGAGACGCGGCGGGTGAGCCAGCGGGGCTCCATCCGCCGTTCGTCCGCCGGCATCGTGTCGGGAACGGCCCGTTTGGGCTTCGGATGGCGTTCGGACTTGGACTTCGCGCGGCGTTCCGACGTCGGCTCGGCATCGTCGTCCGCCTCGGGCTTGGGACGGTCTTCCTCCGGAACGTCGTCGTACTGTTTTGCGGGCTTTAGTTTTTCGCGACGATACAGCGCGAGGAGGGCGTAGCTCAGGCCGACGTACGCGAAAAGGGCGACCAGCTTGAACATGGCAGGCGAGGGGGTTGAGGGTGGACCCGGCGCTGCGGTGCGAGGCTGCTGAAACCTAGGTCACGCTCGCTCGATTGACAACCGTCCGGCGGCGTTCGTCCCGATGGCTCTCAGGATGCCGCGTGTAGCGTCGCGGCGGCGCAACTATCGACCGGGAACGGGGATTGCCCTTTGCATGCACCCAGAGCGCCCGATAAAGTGAACCGGAAGGACATCGAAGGCGGGCCGATTCGTGTGAACGCCCGCCTTGCCACGGAGCAGGCGAAACGGACTTTCCGCTCGCGGCCACGCCCCGGCCCGGTTTTCAGGCCTGCTTCCAATGACCCGTCGTTTCGCGCTCGCCATATTGTTCGTCTGTAGCCTTAGCATTGCCGCCTCCGGTTCTGCTCTCGCCCAGGAGCCGATCCGCTTCGCCCGCACGCCCGACATCTCGCCCGACGGCCGGCTGATCGCGTTCAGCTACCTGGGCGACATCTGGGTGGTCGAGTCGATCGGCGGCGTCGCCCGGCCGGTGACGCTGCATGAAGCCCACGACGTCTATCCGCTCTTCAGCCCGGACGGCCGGTCGCTCGCGTTCGCCTCCAACCGATTCGGCAGCTACGACGTGTTCGTCGTCCCGGTCGGCGGCGGAAAGCCGAAACGCCTCACGGCCGACTCGGGCACCGACGTACCGGTCGGCTGGTCGCCGGACGGCAAGGACGTGCTCATCGTCTCGGGCCGGGCCACGACATACCCGACGACGACGGCGCTCTATACCGTCCGCGCGACCGGTGGGGCGGTCCGTCCGATCGGTGTCCCCGACGTCAAAGATGCCAGTATTGCGCCGGCCGGTGACCGGATCGCCTATGTCCGCGGCAACGGCTCCTGGTACCGCAAGGGTTATCGCGGCTCTTCGAACGACGACATCTGGCTCGCCAACCGCGACGGCACCAACCATCGGCGGCTGACCGACTTTACCGGCCAGGACGGCGCCCCCATGTGGTCGCCCGACGGGAAGACGCTTTATTACGTCACCGAGCAGCTCGGCGGGCCGGCGAATGTCGTCCGGCTGGACGTTTCGAATCCCGGCGCGAAGCCGGACAAGCTGACCGCCCATACGGACGAATCGGTCCGCCGCGCCCGCATCAGCGGCAACGGCGAGTGGATCGTCTACGAATGCGGGGCCGACCTGTTCGTCGTTTCGACCCACGGCGGCAGCCCCCGCAAGCTTGCCATCGAAGTCCACGCCGACGACAAGATCAATACCGAACGTAGTCTCACGCTCTCCGGCGGCGCGACCGAATTCCGCCCAGCGCCGGACGAGAAGCACGCGGTCCTCGTACTCCACGGGCAGCTGTTTCTCGTCCCGCTGCCGACAGGTGGCAAGGCCGTGCGGCTGACGCACGACGTGGGCTTCGACCACGGCGTGTCGTGGGCCCCTGACGGGAAGAAGATCGTCTTCGCCTCCGACCGGTCCGGGCACGAGGATCTCTACATTCTCGAATCCGACGACGCGGACCAGAAGGAACTCGCCAAGGCGACCAAATTCAAAGCGACGCCGCTCACCAAATCGCCCGAGGCGGAGTCGGCCGCGAGCTTCTCGCCGGACGGCAAGCGGGTCGCGTTCATCCGCGCCGGGCAGCTTTGGACCTTGAAGCCGGATGGGACCGACGCCAAGCCGCTCGTCTCGGACGTGCAAGTGTTCGACTACGAATGGTCGCCGGACGGCAAGTGGGTCGTGTACGCCCGCATCGACGGGTCGTATTCGAGCGAACTGTACATCGTCCCCGCGGACGGCAAGGAGAAGCCGCGGAACGTCACTCGTTACGCGACCTTTAACGGCGACGTGACCTGGAGCAACACGGGCCAGAAGCTCGCCTTCGTCAGCCGCCGCCGTGGATCGACGTCAATGCACGTCCTGTCCCTACAGCGGCCCGCCGCGCCCGGTGCGACCGCCTCCGACATCGACTGGGACGACATTCACCTTCGCGTCACGCGCCCGACGGCCCAGTCCGCCGACGAGGGCACGATTTCACCCGACGGAACTAAGGTGGCTTTCCGGTCCGGCGAACAAGGCGGCGGCGACCTGTGGGTCGCCGGCGCCGAAGGCCGCGAGGTCCAACGGCTCACGACGGGCAACCTGCGGCCGCGGCAAATCACCTGGTCGAAGCGCA
>DATJGQ010000295.1:0-4943 GCA_035494815.1 Gemmataceae bacterium | reverse complement strand
TTGGAGGCGTTCAACCCCGCCCATGACCGCAAGGCGGACAGCCTCGACGGCCGGTGCGACATCTACTCGCTGGGGCTGACGCTCTGGGAATTACTCACGGGCCGGCGGCCATTCGGCGGCGAGACCGCACAGGCCAGTCGTGCACTCACGCTGACCGAGATGACCCGCCGCCGAAACGCCGGCCTGCCGGCCGACGTCGCCACGCAACTCCCGCGCGACTGCCCGCCCGCGCTCGAGCGCATCCTGCGCAAGTGTCTGGCGCCCAATCCCGACGACCGGTTCGCGACGGCCGGCGAACTGGCCCGGGCGCTCGACCTGTGCCTGCAACCCCGAGCGCAGGCGCTGCTCGAGCCGTCCGGCGGCTGGCGCGGCTTCGCCCGACGGCATCCGCTGTTGTGTATCCTTCCCGCCGGGCTGATTCCCAACGTCGCCGCGGGATTATTCAACTACCTGTACAACCGCTCCGAAATCATCGCGGTGTCCGAGATCCACGAAACGCTGCGGCCGGCTTTCGAGCGGATCCAGACGACGATCAACCTGATTTCGTTCCCGCTCGGCATCCTTGTCTTCGTTTCGATCGCGCGCCCCGTCGTCCGCGGACTCCAGCGGGTACGCGGCGGAGAAAAGATCTCCGACGTCGAACTTGCCGCCATCCGTGCGCGGACGCTCCGGCTGGGTTGGTACGGCTCGCTCGTCAGTCTCGGGGGCTGGCTGCTGGCGAGCATCGTCTACCCGATCGCGCTGCGGCTGGCAGTGCCGGAGCTGGCCGGTGCGAGTTTCCAGAAGGTCTTCGGCCACTTCCTGGCGTCGCTGGCGATCTGTGGCCTGATCGCGGCCGCATACCCGTTCTTTACCGCCACCTCCGTCGCCATTCGGGCGCTTTACCCCGCCTTCCTGCGTCCGGGAACGGCCACCGCCCGAGACTGGGACGAACTGGTTCGGCTCGACTGGCTGGTCTGGCCGTTCTTGGCGCTCACCGCCGCGGTGCCGTTGGCGGGAGTGGCGCTCCTGGTGGGATTCAATTCGCAGAACCAGACGGCCCTTGTGGCGCTCAGCGTGGTCGGCCTTCTCGGTCTGGGCGTCGCCGTGTGGTTGGCGCGCCGCATTCAGCGCGACCTCGCCGATCTCGGCGGCGTCGTGAGACCCTCCGAAGTGGGCCCGCTCTCCGGTGACTCGGACTCGCGCTTGTCCGCGAGCTGGGGCGGCTGACGTTTGACGTCAGTCACCCACATGCTCAAGTAAGATGCGCCGAATCTCCGCGGTCGACGGCGGTTCGTCTTGTGTCGTGTGAAAGCCGCGGAAGATCAGTTCGGAGTCGGCCCCCTCGATGTGCGAACTCCAGTACGGCACGACGCCGTCGGTCGGCAGCAGCCACGGGCCGATGCTCAGCTGCGGGATGATTGAGTGATAGGGCACCGACGGGTCGATCGGGAGGGCAGACTCGGCCATGAGGACCTGATCGGTCGGCCGCAATCCCCCGACGCCATAGAACCGCCGCACCTGCACTCGCGGGGCGAGGACGCCCCGGCCGTTCTCGCGGACGACCTCGCGCATCGCCCGATTTACTTCGTCCACCTCCCGAGACAAGAACCCGTACAACTGGGCGAGCAGTCGGTAGGTGATCGGCGTCCCGTAATGGGGCGTGGCGACGAACACCAGCCGCCGGACGTAGGGCTCCGGCCGGAGGAACAGGGCGTCGACCAATGCCCGGCGGGACTCCGGGGAGAGGCGGAGCTCGTCGGGCGGGCGGTTGAAGAGCGCGTCCCAAAGGGCGGTGCCGCTGTCCTGAGTGGCCATTTTGCTGATGACGCCGCCGATGCTGTGGCTGACCAGGACCATGTCGCCGAGGGCGGCATCCTGTCCACTCGGGTCGAGGATCGCCAGGGCCTCGCGCAAGTCCCGCCGCAACCGCGCCGCCGACGCCGGGATCGGGGCCCCAGTGGGGTACAGGTAGAGCCAAAACTGAAACCGTTTGTTCAACAGCGGATCGTTGGACAGTTCGTTGACCGTGTTCTTCCAATGGATCGGGCTGGAGTTCAGTCCATGGACGAAGACGACGGGGATGCGGCCGGGCTGATACGGGCGGATCAGGTTGACGCCCGATTCCTCGCTGTACCGTTGGGGCCGAAACGGCCGAGAGCGCGCGGCTTTCTTCAGGTTCGACCACGCCAGCTGCACGGCAAACGGCGTCGAGCGGTCCGTGGCCAGCCGCAGACACCGGTCGCCGAAGGTGGCCGTAGATTCCTCGAACGGGTCATGCAGGATCAGAACCGGTCCCTCGTCGTTCGGGTGCAGAACCGCGGTGGTGGCGGCGCGAACCTTTTCAGGATACAAACGGTCCCGCAAGTCCGCGGGCGCGACCCGGTCGTTGTCGCGATTGGCCACGAGCGTTACGCCGAGGCCGGGGTTGTCGTACCACTCGCGCAGCCCGCGGGCAATAATGTCCCGCGTCGAGACCAGTTCGTGGAACCGGTTCGGGGCCAGGAAATCCGAGACGCCCTCGAGGCGGACGCCGATTTCGGGAAAGACGTCCTGCCAGCAGCGTCGGCCGCGCACCCGCCGATCCTGGGCGAGCCGGATCAGGCGTTCGACCGCGCGATTGTGCAGGCCGGTCGCCGACTCGATCAAATCAGGATCGTCCGCGGCGACGGTCAGCGCCCGGGCCGCGCCCACGGCCGCGTCGCGGTACAGCGGCAGTGCGGGCGCGGGCAGCAAACCGTCGAGCCGCCGCGCCTCACGGTACGCCTCTTCGGCCGCCGCGAGCAGCTCCTCGGCGGCGGAGTCGTACTGGGCCGGGCGGTCGATCCGCCGATGACTGGCGACCCATCGCTCCGCGCGATCGCGGACGAACGCCAGCCCGCGCGCCCGGTGCCCCTGGACCGCATGGCAGCCGAGTACGAGCAGCGTGGCCCAGATGAGCCAGTGTCGCCGCCGCAGGAACCTGGTCGCCAACCTCGTGGGCACGCGGGAAACTCCCAACGAACCGGGGCCGGTCGCGGCCACTCGTCGTGGCGCGAAGCCGGGTGGTATCGGTTGTCATCGGCAGGATGTTCTTGCCGGGTTTACCGAAACTGCCGGCGAGCGGCCGGGGCTAGTCCCGCCGTGGCAAGTTGGGCGGGCCTTCTTCGAGTTCCTCGATCGTCCGTGGCCAATCGTCCTTGAGCAGCCGCGAGAGCGAGCGGTCGGCGAGGACTTTGCCGCCGGTCTGACATCGTGGACAGTAGTTCGTTTCGTTCTCGGCGTACACGATCCGCTGCACTTTCGTGCCGCACACCGGGCAAGGCTGGCCGAACCGGCCGTGCACCGCCATGTCGGGGCGGAACGCAGTGACTTTTTCCGGCCAATCGCCGGCCGCTTCCTTCCGCTGACGGTCGAGCCAGTCCAACAATGTTTCTTGTGTTGCATGGAAGAGGTGGGCGGCTTCCGAGTCAGAGAGGCGGTGTGTTAGCGTGAGTGGCGACATCCGGGCCCGGTGGAGGATCTCGTCGGAATACGCGTTGCCAATGCCGCTGAAGAGTCGTGGGTCGGTGAGCGCCCGCTTGAGCGTGTGATTCTCGCGGCGGAGCACGGCCATAAACTGTCGCTCGGTCGCGTCCAGCACTTCCAATCCACCGGGATCGTGGCGGGCCAGTTCGGCCTCGCCTCGGACAAGATACAGTGACGCCCGCCGCTTTGTGCCGGCTTCGGTCAGGACCAAGCTACCGGTGTCGAAGTCGAACGCCGCGAGTCCGACCTTGCCCGGCGGCTTCGTCCCCCGCGGCTTCCATTGCAGCCGCCCGGCGATCATGAGGTGCAGAATCAGGAACAGGTCGGGTTCGAGTGCGAAGACGATTCGTTTACCCAGCCGTCGCAGGCCGACGACGCGGCGGCCGCGGGCATCGCTGATCGGCGGCTCGACGCTCCGAAGAAGGAACGGACTGGCGAGCCGAAGGCCGTCGAGCGTGTGTCCTTCGACTTTCGGACGGAGGCATTCGATGTAGACGACGATGTCGGGAAGTTCGGGCATTCGAGTTGACCAGCCCGAAGCGCGAGCGAGGGTTGGGCGGTCATCCCTCGCTCGCGCTTCGGGCTGGTGAAATATCACTTTTTGAGCATAGAGACGGCCGCCTCCTGCAGCGCCTTCCGCATCGGCGACGCATCGCTGTTCGGCAGGCCGGTCCGCTGGATGAGGAGAACGACGAACAGGTCTCGCGTCGGATCGAGCCAGCCCTGCGTGCCGAACGCGCCGCCGTGACCGTAACTGCCGGGGGAGAGCATGTCTGTCACGCCCTTCGGCTCGCGGACGACGGCCCAGCCATAGCCGAAACTCATGCCGGGCACGAAGCCGCACTCCAGAGTGCCCGTCTGGACCTTCGTCATGGTCGCGACGGCCTCAGGCCTCAAGATCCGCGCGGAGCCGAGCGTGCCGCGGTTGAGCATCATCTGATAGAGTTTCGCCAGGTCGGCGCCGGTCGAGTATAACCCGCCGGCCGGGACGGGATAGCGGGCACCGACGGGCGAACCGATGATCGTGTTCGGCGTCGGGACGAGTTTTCCGTTTTGCTTGCCGTATGTCACGGCGGCGTGCTCGAGCTGCGGGTTGTTGGGATAAAAGGTCGTCGCCGACATTCCGAGCGGCTGGAAGATTCGCGTGCGCAGAAAGTCCTCGTAGAACTGGTGCGAAACCACTTCAATGATGCGGCCCAGGGTATCGATCCCGGCATTGCAGTAGGCCCACTTCGACCCCGGCTCGAAGTCGAGCGGCCGCTGCGAGAACGCCATTACCCCTTCGGCGAGCGTATGATTCCGCTTGATGTACAGGTCGGTCAGGCCGGGGCGGAAGTCGCTTTGCAACCCGGACGTGTGCGTCAACAGATCGCGGAGAGTGATTGGCCGCGCCGGCTTTTTCAATGTGATCGCGTCGGGGCTGCGCTGGGCGGCGAGCATCTGGCCGTGGAACTCGG
>DATJGQ010000294.1:0-4186 GCA_035494815.1 Gemmataceae bacterium | reverse complement strand
AAAGTCCTGGCGGAACACCTGCAAACGGACACGACCGCACTGGGCCGGTTTCTTTCGGAGGCCAAGGCGGCAGGCAAGGTCAACCACCCGCACGTGATGGCCATCTACGAAATCTGCCCGCAGCGGGAGATGACGTATCTGGTTCTCGAATACGTCCCCGGTGGCAGTCTGAAAGATCAGTTGTCAAAGCAGGGCGCCCTGCCGGCCGTGGACGCGACGCAGGCGCTGGTCGATGCTTGCAAGGGCGTCGGCGCCGCACACGCCGCGGGGCTCGTCCACCGCGACATCAAGCCGGCTAACTTCATGCGGGCGGCGGACGGCTCGATCAAAGTCGCCGACTTCGGGCTGGCCAAATCCGCGGGCGGCCGGAATCGTGAATTCACTCAGACCGGCATGGTCATCGGCACGCCGTTCTACATGAGCCCCGAGCAGTGCGAGGCCCGGCCGCTCGACCCCCGCAGCGACATCTACTCCCTCGGCGCGACGTATTACACGCTGCTGACCGGCCAGAGCCCGTTCCACGGCACGGACAGCGTGCCGCAGTTGATGTACGCCCACGTCCACGGGCCGATCCCCGACCCGCGGGCCGTTGACCCGTCGATCCCGATGGCGTGTGTCAAGATCGTCGGCCGGGCGATGGCGAAGTCGCCCGCCGACCGCTATCAGACCACCGCGGAAATGCAGGCGGACTTGCAGGCCGTCGTGAACGCGGCCGGCGCCGGCCAGACCGTCGTCGAACTGCCGAGCGACCGGTCCGCGAAAGCGGCTCGGACCATGACCGGCGGTGGCGCCCCGACGGTCGTACAACCGGCCCATCGACCGCGCAGCTGGCCGGCGATTGTGGCTGCGAGCGTCTTCCTCCTCGGTGGCGCGGTGGCGGCCTGGATGGCCTGGGGTGGCAACGCGGAGTCACATGATCGCACCAAGGGCGCGGACGCGAAGACCGTCTCCGCGCGTCCATTGACCGCGACGGCCCCCGGCGTCACGGCGACTGACATTACCCTCGGCATGAGCGCCCCCTTTTCCGGGCCGTCGAAAGAACTCGGCCGCGGCATGCAGATCGGCATCGAGACGTATCTGCGCCACCTGAACGAAACGGCCGGCGGCGTCCACGGCCGCAAGGTCAAGCTTCTCGCCCTGGACGACGGCTACGAGCCGGAGCGGTGCGTCGCGACGATGAAGGAGATGATCGACAAAAGGCCGGTGTTCGCATTCGCCGGCAACGTCGGCACGCCGACCGCGCAGGTCGCGGTCCCGATCGCGTTGGAAAATAAACGCGTCTTCTTCGGGGCGCTGACGGGTGCCGGCGTCGTCCGCCGCGATCCGCCGGACCGTTATGTGTTCAACTACCGCGCCAGCTACGCCGAGGAGACGGCGGCGATTGTGCAGCATCTGCTGACGATCCGAGGTGTGAAGCCCGAGGAGATCGCCGTCTTCGCCCAGAACGACGGTTACGGCGACGCGGGCTTCGGCGGCGTCGCCAAGGCCCTGCGAAAGGTCGGGTACGACGCAAAACAGATCGTCCGCGTCGGCTACGAGCGGAACTCGATGGACCTCGACGCGGCCGTGAAGGGCCTGCTCGAACACAAGTCACAGGTCAAAGCCGTGGTCATGGTCCCCACCTACCGGCAGGCGGCCGCGTTCATCAAGCGAATCAAGGACGGCGGCATGGACCCGATCTTCACGAGCGTGTCGTTCGTCAACAGCGACGCCCTGGCCGAAGCGCTGCGGGAGCTTGGCCCGAAGTATGCCGACGGTGTGATCGTCACGCAAGTCGTCCCGTTTTTTGGTTCGGGTTCCACGGGCGTCCTGGAGTATCGCGACCGGCTGACCAAGTATTTCCCGGCCGAGCAACCGGGGTTCGTATCGCTCGAAGGGTACATCGCGGCCCGCGTGCTGTGCGCGGGCTTGGAGAAAGCCGGGCCGGAACTGACCACCGAGAAGCTCGTGGACGCGCTGGAAACGATCCAAGGCCTGGATTTCGGGATCGGCACGAAAATGTCCTTCGGCCTGTCGGAGCACCAGGCGTCGCACAAGGTCTGGGCGGCAACGCTGGACAGCAAAGGGCAGTTTCGGAATCTGGAGTTGGATTGAGCCTTCTTGCCAGGACCAACTTATCCATTCCCGGAAACATGATCCGACAACATCTCCCGTAACGAGTCGGTCCGCGCCCAATCCAACACCGACTTCCCTTTGCCGTCCTTGAGTCCCGTGCTGACGCCAAACGATAGAAATATGCCAATTATTTCTCGTTGCCCGGCAATGGCGACGTCCGAACCGGACCCGCCGCGGCCGGTGTTTTGCACCGCCAGGTGAAACGGCGTCGACCCGGGCTTGTTTTTGAGTGTCGGGTCCGCGCCCGCCTCGAGCAGGCATTTGACCGCGGCGGCGCATCGAGTGCGAACGGCGCGATGCAAGGGCGACGCGCCATTCTTGTCCTGGGCATTTACGTCGGCGCCGGCGTCGAGCAGGCAGCGGATCATCTTCACCTGTCGTTTCGCGTCCCAGACGGGCCCGTTGACGTAACCGTCCGCCGCGTAGTGCAACGGGCCGCTCCGGCGATTATTCGTCACCGCGTTTGGGTCGGCCCCGGCCGCGAGCAGAAGTCGCGCGATCTCGACGCGATAACCCGCCGCGGCCAGGTGCAGTGCCGTATCGCCGACGTAGATCCAATGAAAGATCTGCGACTTATAGAGTTTCGCCTCATCGACGCGGCGATTCGGAAGGTCGGGGGCCGCCTTGAGAAGTGCCTTCGCCTTCCCGCGGTCGTCGTTCAGGATAGCTCGTAGCAATGGCTCGATTGTCGGCACCGTCTATTTCGATTCCATGATCGGAGCCACTTCTTTCTTGAAGAAGTCCTGCACGCCGGGGGCCACCGAGTCGGCCCGGATGAGCGACGCGGCGTGTCGGTTGATCGCCTTTTCAAATTCCTTTGCGGCCGTCTTGCTCAACTGGGTCATGCCCTGTTCCGGATGCGACTTCCCGATCTCCTTGTGCTGACGCATCCGCCGGAGAATCCTCGGCTTGACGGCTTCGAACGACGCCGCGTCTTTGACGGTGTCGAGAAGATTGTCGACGTCATTCAGACAGCGAATGAGAAGCTTGTACGCTGGCTCGTCGGTGCGGTCGTTGTTCGACGACCACCGCGGAGTGGCGTCCGCGGTCGGCTCCTCACGTTTCTTCATTGTTTCGCGGGCCCAGCCCGGCGGCTCGGCAGAACCGTACTTGAGAATGTTGGACGCCCGGTCCATCTGCATGGACGAATAGCCGACGAAGAACGCGGCCACGCTCAGGCCGATCACGGCGGGGATGACTTTGTACATCGGACGGGTCCTAGCGAGTCAAGGAATTGATTGTGCCGCGGGCGATCGATAGCCGTCGCGCGGGACATGAAACCCTAGCATTTTCTGCCCGCCAGGCAAATCGGCGCAACAGCCTGCCATTGCGTCGTTTCAAACAGGTTCTCGGCCCACTCAGTCCCAAAGGCTGTCCGGACGCGCGGCGAAGATCTCGAGCACCGTCGCGGCGTCGGACCGGCTCATCTCGTACGAGACGTCGGTCGACCAACTGTTATCCCAGGCCAGTCAGTTCGAGCCTGCTCAAAGTCGGCGTCGCCGGACCTTGAGGTCAGACACGGAAAAGAATGGCGGGGCCGCCGGTTGTTTAGACGCAGCCCGAGGAACCATGTCCCAACGATTATAGAGACGAGTTCGGCGACGAGTCTGTCACGCTTTGCAGCCTGACGCAAGCCCCGACTCGAAAAGGCAAAGCTATCGCACCCGCGGCCGATCGCTGCGGTCGTCCCCACCGATCGGCCGCCGCAGTTCCGTTCGGCCGCCTTGAGGCCGCTGGCGTTTCCAAAGGCTCGGCCACACTGCGACCGCTAACCCGCCGAATGCAAATAGTCCCATGAACACGAGCGACGCCGGATCGTTGAGCGGGACGCCGAAGATCGGGTCCTGTGAATTGATCCAAAGCGCGAGCAAACCGATGGCGGCAACGCCGAGCCCGGTCAGCAGTCGGACCCACCAGGGAGCTGTCATGCGGAGGCCTTTACCGCGTCAATCCGGATACTGCCGGTAGAACGCGTCGAACTGCGGGGCAACAGTGCGGAAGACCTGCACGAGGGCTGGGTCGAATTGGCCGGGCGACCCGTCGGTGAGGACTTGCACCGCGGCGGCGTGCG
>DATJGQ010000293.1:0-4552 GCA_035494815.1 Gemmataceae bacterium | reverse complement strand
AGCCTCGCCGCCCGGCGAAACGGTTAACTAATCTTTTGCCCCCGCCGACTGCAGCAACTTGTGCAAATCCTCCGGGTCCACCGGTTTGGTCAGGTGCACGTCGAACCCCGCCTCGCGGGCCTTGCGCCGGTCCTCCTCGCGGCCGTAACCGGTGATCGCCACGACCCGCGTGTCGCGGAAGCCGAGCGGGCCGCGCAGACGCCGGGCCACCTCGTACCCGTCCAGCCCCGGCAAGCCGATGTCGAGAAAAATGACGTCCGGCCGATATTCGCGGGCGGTAGCGAGCGCCCCCGGGCCGTCGTAGACGACCTTCACGTCATGGCCCCATAGCCGCAGCACCATGCCGAGGCTTTCGGCCAGATCACGATTGTCGTCCACAACCAGGACCCGGCGTTGGACCGCCGGTTCGGCGGGCGGCTCCGGCTGAGGGCCCTCCACATGCGCCGGCAGTCGGACGGTGAAACAACTCCCATGCCCGACGCCCGGGCTCGCTGCCGTGATCGTTCCGCCGTGTAATTCCGTGAGCTTCCGCACCAAGGTCAGCCCGATCCCGAGTCCGCCCTCGCCGCGGTCGAGCGGCCGCTCGGCCTGCTCGAACAGGTTGAAGATTCGCGGCAGAAGCACCGGCGAAATGCCGGCGCCGGTGTCGCGGACTTCGATGACGGCTTCACGGCCGTCCCGGCGCAGGCTCACTTCGACCCGGCCGCCCGGCCCCGTGTACTTGGCCGCGTTATCGAGCAAGTTGGCGACCACCTGCTCTAGCCGGAGCGGGTCGCCCTCGACCCGGAGCGGCGTGTCCGGCAGGTCGGCGATCCATTCGTGCCGGCGGGCGGCGAACTGGGCCTTGGCGATCTCGCAGCAGCCGCGGACCAGCGCGGCCAGGTCCACCACCTCGCGCTTCAGCTCCACCCGTCCGCGCGTGACCCGGGCGGCGTCGATCAACCCGTCCACGAGCTGCCCGAGTTGCCGCACCTGCCGGCGGACGACGTCCCAGGCCCACTGCTGGTGGGCCGGCAACGTGTCGGGCCGGCGGAGCATGTAGAGGGCGTTCCGCAGCGGCGCGAGCGGGTTGCGCAATTCATGCGCCAGCATCGCCAGATACTCGTCCTTGCGGCGGTCGTTCTCCTCCGCGGCGGCACGCAAGGCGCGTTCCTTTTCCAGCAGCTCCGTGTAAGCGTGCGCGACGCGGCGGGCGTCGGTGACGTCGTGGACCGAGACCAGGCACGCCGGCGTCGTCGCCCACTCGACTTCGACCCCCGTCAGTTCGATCTGCCGCGGCGGCCCGTTGGCCCGGCTAACTTCCCATTCGGTCGTCTGGCCGGGGGCGACGGTCGCGCCGAGCCGTTCGCCGCGCAAATCCGCGCCGGGACGGCCGAGCAGCGCCGCCGCCGCCGGATTGGCGAAGTGGATGAGGTTGTCGCCCCGGCCGACCACCAACAGGCCGTCCGGGTCGCGGGCGATTAAAGTGCGCAAAAGGTCACCGCCTTCACCACCGGCGGCGGGAAAAGGTGTATTGGGATTAAGCCGGTCATGGGCTCGATCCCGGGCCCTTCGCGGGCCGGTCGGAGGTGTCGCATGGACATCCATGGCGTCTCTCGATTTGCAGCCCAACACATAAGGCTCACCGGCCGACACCGGGCAAAAGACGTCGATGCCGGTTCGAGAGTCCTCGGGTCACCAGCCTAACCTAAAGCAAAGACTATGCCACCGGCGGTCCATCCGTGTTTCGTTGCCCGGTGCGGGCGCCCCGCTCGCAAGACCTCGCGGAGGGGCGAAACTTGCTATAGATTAGTGGAACCTACCGCTGACCGAGTTCCACGACGCGTTTTGAACATGCTTTTGCCCCGCCTGACTACAGCTCTCGTTTTGCTCTCGATTGCCGCCGGCACATCCGCCGCCGCCGAACCCGTCGCCGGCCTGCGCGTTCCGCCCGGCTTCGAGGTCCGGGAATTCGCCGGCGACGACCTCGCCCACGACATCTTCACGATGACGCTCGACCCCCGCGGCCGCGTCGTCGTCGCAGGCCGCGGGTACATTCGTCTTCTCATCGATGACGACGGCGACGGCCGGGCCGACCGCGCGGTCCAAATCGCCGACCATCCCAAAGACGGCGCGATGGGCCTTCTCTGGGAGGGCGATACGCTCTATGCCGTCGGCGACGGCGGGTTGCGGCGGTTCAAGATCGATCCCGTCAGAGCCGGAAGCGTAAGCGACGGTCTTCCGCTCGCCACGTCAGAGTTGCTCTACAAGCTCAAAACCGGCGGCGAGCATCACGCACACGCGCTCCGCCGCGGCCCGGACGGCTGGCTCTATCTACTCTGCGGAAACAACACCGGCATCAGCGCGAAAGACGCCCAGCGGGATACTTCGCCCGTGAAGGATCCGGTCGCCGGCGGCGTGCTGCGGTTCCCGCCGGACTTCGCCTATTCCGAGGTCGTCGCCGACGGTTTCCGCAACCCGTACGATTTCGATTTCAACGGCGACGGTGAACTGTTCACGTACGACTCGGACAACGAGCGGTGCGTCGGCCTGCCGTGGTACGAGGGTTGCCGGTTTTATCACGTCCTTCCCGGCGGGCACTACGGCTGGGAGGCGCCGCAGCGCGCCCAGTTCTGGCGGATGCCGCCGTATTTCCCGGGCGTGGTCCCGCCGATCGCCGACCTCGGTCGCGGCTCGCCGACTGGCGTCGTGTGCTACCGGCACCGGCAGTTTCCGGAGAAGTATCGCGACGGATTCTTCCTCGGCGATTGGACGTTCGGGCGGATCTGGTTCGTGCCGCTGGTGCGCGAACGGCCCGCGACCTTGCTCGGGAAATCTGAGTACAAGGGCAAGGCCGAACTATTCCTCGAAGTAAGAGGCGACCAGGGTTTCGCACCCGTGGCCTTGCGCGTCCATCCCCAGACGGGAGACCTCTATGTGGCGATTGGTGGGCGCGGCACTCGCGGCGCAATCTACCGCATCCGTTACCCAGACGGCATGAAGGATGCCGCGGGTTTCGTGACACCGCCGCTGCCGCGGAAGGACTTGCCAGCCCGCATGTTCCTCGACCTCTACGAGAAGCTCCCGCCAACCTGGTACGTCATGCAACGGGAGTTCGAAGGCCTCTGTAGCAAGGAAGCATACGGTACGGTCTTCGAAGGCTACACGCTCCGAACGCCGCATGTGCTTTCGGCCGAATCCCGCAAACGGATCCGTGAGCAATTCCCGATCGGCCAATCGAAAGACGACCGCGAAGACACTCGCCTACTCGCCCTCTTCGAAGATGGTGACCCGGAAGCGTTCAAACGCGTCGCCGCGAAGCTTACGCCGGAATCCGACCCGGTCGATGACATCCACTATCTCATCGTCCTCGCCCGGATGACCGCGCCGCGGACGCCGGCGATCACTCAAATAGTCGCCGACGCGCTACTCGGCCTCGACCGCAAGTTCATCGATCGCAAGCTGAACCGCGATACGAACTGGCCGTTGCGAATCGCCGAGCTGCACGCGGAAATGGCCCGTAAAGACTCCGCGCTGAACGACCGGCTCCTGGAACACCGGGACTTCGCCCGGCCTGGAAACGTCATCCTCACGCGCGTCGCGGGGATCGACCGGCGGCATGCGGCTCAACGGTTCCTCGCCGCGGCGGAAACGACGCCGGATTTCGCCTGGAACGCCGACCTCGTGCGGCTCATGGGCGATCTGCCACCCGAAAGGCGGCGGCCGACGCTCCTGCGGCTGTGGGACCGCGGCGGGTTCGAAGAGTCGATCTTGCCGCTGCTCGCACAAGACCCGCAATCCGAAGATCGAGCGAAGTTTCTCGACGGCCTCCGCTCGCCGCAACTCGCCCAACTCAAGACATGCCTGACGGCGCTCGAACAGTTGCCGATCACAACGAGCCCGGCAGACCTGTTGCCGCTAGTGCGAGCATTACGCTCGTTGGCCGACGACAAGGCTTCCGCGCCGGTCGCCGACCGCCTCGCCGCGTACCTACGCCGAGCCACCGGCCAATCGTTCGGCCGCGATCGCGCGGCCTGGACCGACTGGCTGATGAAGATGCATCCGGACGTCGCCGCCAAGCTCGGCGGCCCCGACGGCGTGGACGTCGCCGGCTGGCAGAAGCGCCTCGCCGGGATTGAGTGGGGGCAGGGTAACGGCGAACGCGGCCAGGCGATCTTCACGAAGGCGAGTTGCGCGACATGCCACTCCGGCGGTCAGGCGCTCGGCCCGGACCTGCGCGGCGTTTCCGGTCGCTTCTCCCGCGACGACTTGCTGACCGCGATCATCCAGCCGAGCAAGGACGTGTCGGCCCGCTACCGCACCACGCAGATTACGACGACCGACGGCAAGGTCTATCAGGGCCTCATCATCTATGAAGCGGTGGACGGCCTGATCCTGCAAAGCGGCGCCGCGACGACGGTACGGATCGGCGGCGGGCAAATCGAATCGCGTGGCGTGACCGAGACGTCGCTGATGCCGGCGGGGCTTTTGGACAAACTCAGCGACGCTGAGATCGCGGATTTGTTGGCGTATCTGAAAGCGCTCAAATGACCTCGCCTGTTTAGCCGCGACG
>DATJGQ010000292.1:0-5824 GCA_035494815.1 Gemmataceae bacterium | reverse complement strand
CGTCGCGGCTAAACGTGATCCCGATCCGACAACTGCAAATCATCCAAAAGACTCTGCCGCAACGCCGGGCTGAGCGGCTGACTCTGATATTGGTACGTCCGATAATCGGCGGCGAAATATGCCGGTTTTCGCGGGTCGCCGAGCGCCTTTCGCACTTCCGGGTTGACGGCGAATTCGAGCCAGTGGGCCGCCCCCGCGGCGCGATCCTCCGGCCGACAGGTGATCAGCGTCGCCGTCACCGCTTCGCCGGCGGCGATGAGCCGCAGCACGTCGCCGGTGAACTCCTCCCAGTACTGCACATGCTCGAACCAGCCCGGCCCTTCCGGCGTGTCGATGACGAGCGCCGCCTGGAGTCGGTTGCGGGCGGGCAGCAGGCGGTTGTACCAGTCCAGTTCCTGCTGCACCCGCGACGGGTCGGCCAGCCGGGCGACGCGGACGATCTCCTGCACGCGGAACCAAAGCGTCTGCCGGTTTTCGAAGACGAGCGTGAGTTTTGGACCGACGCGGACGCGGCGGTAGCGATCGACGTAGCGGGACTGGGTGGCGAAGATTTCCGGCCGCCGGCCGACGTATTCTGCGAGCGGCATGAGGTCGTCGAGCGTGAGCGGCTGCATCCGTGCGGCCCTCCCGAGGTCGAAGGGGCCGGGATACCACGGACACGGGAGACGGGTCAACCCGGACTCAGTCACTTGCGGCGCTTTACTTCTTGCCTTTCGCCGCTTGCTCGGCCACGTACAATTCGGCGATGCCTTGTGCCTGACCGACCAAGCGGTCCCAGTTCCTCTCGACGTACTGTGGCGGCCCTCCTTTGTCCGCGACGGCGTGTGCCACGTCGGGGGTCTTAATCATGTCGATCGCATCCCACGGGCACCAACGCTCGCAAAGAGAGCAGCCGATACAGCGATCCAAATCGATGTCGCAGAACGACTGCAGGCTCGGCATGTCCTCGCCGGGGACTTTGTAAATGCAGTCGACGGGGCACACCTCAATGCAGGCCTCGCAGCCGGTGCAATTGTCGGCGCGGATGACGGCCAGCTTCGGGAAGAGTTTCTTCTTCGGCTTGGCGGCGGCGGGTTTCGCGGGGGCGGCGGGGGCGGCCATGAACGCTCCTGGATTTCGCGGTCAATTACCAACCTAATTCTATCGTTTCCCGACGCTTCGGAAAAGCGTGAGGCGGGCGAGCGCCATTAGACGCCGGGCGTCGCAGGTGCGGCGTCCTCTGCGAGTACCGGTTTTGTCGCGTCGATGCAAAGCCAGAGCATCATGGCGATGGCATACAGCGCGGCAAAGCTGTAAAAGTTCCATTCGTAGCCGGGCAGAAGTGCCGTCTTCTTGGCCCCGGGCGACAGCGATGACAGGTCGCCGGCCCCAGAACTCGACAGGTCGAGGAGCCAGGCGATGATCTTGCTTGAGGCGAACCCGCCCAGGTTGCCGACGGTGTTCATGCAACCCGCGACGATCGCCGCGTGCCGACGGCCGATATCCTGGCACGTCGCCCAGGCCTGGCCCATGGCGAGGTCGTTGAAGAATCCGGTCAAGGCGAGGGCCACCGCGAACGTCCAGGCGTTCGGCGCAACCACGCAATACAGGTAGAGCGGCACGCAAACGCCGTGGCCGAACATGCCGAAGACTCGCCGGCTCCATTTGCGGTTTCCGGTCCGGCGGACTGCCGCGTCCGTCAACCAGCCGCCGACGATACAGCCGACCGCCCCAACGAGCAGCGGCCCGCCCTTCGCGACCGACCCCCACACACTGCTTTTCGCGACTTCGTGCATTTCCTCGAGGTACGACGGCAGGTAGTTGACGTTGAAGTACCAGCCGTAAGACATGAAAAAATACATCAGGCAAATGGCCCACAGGTTCCGGCTGCGGAGCAATTGACCCCAGGGCACATTGGCGTGCGCCTGTTCCGTCGTCCCTTCGGTCCCGGCACGGATTACGGCCAATTCGGCGTCATTGACCGTCGCTTTCTCTTCCGGACGGTTGCGAAACCAGGACGCGAACGCGACGCACCAACAAACGCCCAAGATCCCAAATAACACGAACGCTGACCGCCAGCCGAGCCCAAACCCGCCTTCTTCTTCGACGAGGAACATCCAGATCAGGGGCGTCACGCCGCCCATGAACCGCCCGGACATCCACACGAGGCCCTGCGCCGTTCCGCGCTCGGTCAACGGCAGCCAGTTATGCAAGGCGCGGGTGATGTTGGGAAACGCCCCGGCTTCGCCGATGCCGAACAGGAATCGGATCGCTACGAGTGTGCCGACACCGACGATAAAGCCACCCGGTAGAGTCACGCCGGCGAGTGAGGTCAGGGCCGTGAACAGCGACCACCATAAGACGATGCGAATGAGCGTGGATCGCGGGCCGTAGACGTCCCCCAGCCAGCCGGTCGGCACCTCGAAAATGGCGTACGACAGACTGAAAGCAGCGAAGACGTTGCCGAGGTCCTTCACGTTCGAAAGGCCGAGTGAGTCGCGCAAGTAAGGCGCCGCCGAGCCGATGCAGAGGCGGTCGAGGTAGGTGATGGCGGCCAGCGAGCAGGCAAAACCGAGAACGCCATATCGGACGCGGGTGGGCGCGGGAGAGGTCGGAATCATGCGGCCCACAGTAAACCGGTGAACCAACCGATGCAACGGTTTACCGCGCAGAGTCATCTATGGGTGAGCATCCGCTCGGATGGCCGCAACCAGGTGTTACTTGCCCTTTGTCGAAGGCGGGGGCCCCGGCGGCGCCGGGTTTGCCGGCGTGCCCGGCCTCGGCGGAGGAGTCGAAGGCGGCGAGCCAGTTTTCGGCGGATTCGGCGGCAGTGGTACTCCCGTGCCGGGAGGTTGCGTCCGCGGGCTGCCGGTCGAAGGTTGATTCGGATTGATGCCCGGCACGTTTACGCCCGGCATGACCGGCGGCTTCGCAGGCACGAATTTGATCTGCGGCTGTTGCGGCTGACCCTTGGCCGCGGGCTGGGTGGCGATTTGCACGGAAAGAAAAATGTCGAGCGCTTGGCTATTCACGACATCGCGATGCAAAGGCCGCGTCGGCTGTTTCGGGTCGAAGACGCTGATCTGACGCAGGCCAGGCGCCGTCACCGCGTCCCACGCGATCTCGCCCGGGTACAGCATGTGCGCCTTGCCGAGCCGGACCTGGTTGTTCACCATGCTGGCCGACTGCACCACGATGATGGTCGGCGTGTCGTTTTTGTAGCCGAGCCACGCCGCGTCCGCGCAGGCCGGCAGGAGCGCGATCAATACGACCGCCGCAATCCGCCAGGCTTGCCAGGTCCGGGCCATGTCCGCACCTTCACGAGGACGGGCATCTACGACTCCGATCTAAGACGTAGCATACGCCGCGCCTTGCGCGAAACCAAAAAAATACTGTGCTGGTACGGACTTATGGCCGGTCCGAACAGTCTCCTATGCAACTTTTTTCGTCTTCGGCAGCCGCTCGCTCTCGAAGGCCCGCACTTGTTGGGCGGCCCACGCGATGGCGTCGGCGTTCCAGCGGCTCAAGTCTGAGCCGTGGCCTGCTTTTTCGCCCGCCTTGGCGAGATGGCCGAGCAAATCGCCGACCGCACAAACGCCTTGTGCGGCGAGTTTCGCCTCGTAGTCGGTTAGCCGATGAACAAGTTCATGCCCGTCGGCCGGGAGCTGATGCCCAGTGATTTTGGCCGCCTTGCCGCCCTTGCTCGGCTTCCCGGTCGGCAGCTCGGGCCGTTGGCGGAATTGGCGCTTCTGCGGGTCGTAATCGCACCACGTCGAAGGCAGCCGATACAGATACCGACCGATTCCAAACTTCACGGCGGCGCGTTTGAGTGCGTCGCTGAACGCCGCCTTCACACGGTCGTGTTCGTCGGGTTGCTCCGAGGGGCTGCCGACGTCCACCTTGGTGACCCATTCATCGCCGAGTCGCAATCGCAATCGGCAGACGACCGAACCGTCCGGAAGCGAGTCGTACTCGTCCTGCCAGTTCTCGACGCCAAGAACCTCGTCGAGCCGGTCCTGAATGACACGAGCATCGACGTAGGCCAGGGCGAGCGCCCGATTACCCTGCACAACAGCGGGTTTGAATTTCACCACGCTCGGATCGAACGGCGCCGCCAACGCTTGGGTGACCTTATCTTTGGAGACGGACATCGCACTATGACCTCCTGGCCCGCCGTGTAGCAGGCCGCGATGGTTTGAGCAGCAGTCAGATCTGATTTTAGTATACAGAAGTATATGATTCTTTGGCAGGTAGGCTGACTCGGTGCCGTTCAGCGAGTGAGCCGAGCGGGTGCGGCGTGCGGTTGTCCCACACGTCCCAGCGCCAGTGTCAGGAACTCGTCGGCAAGCCGCTGGGTGAGTTCATCGATCGCGCGACAGGTCCTCGACCAGTCGGCCGCCGACGTGCCGGGCCGACGCGGAGACGAACAGGCTTCGAGATAGACCTTGGCTTTCGGTTCCGTTCCGCTCGGCCGAAGCACAACGGAGCCTTTGTCGCCGAAACGGAAGACGAGGACGTTTCGCCCAGCCGCGTCCGTTGCGCCTTTGAGCGGGCCCATGCGACCGTCCGGATCGCGAAGATCCTCGAACGAGGTGACTCGCAAACCGGCGAGCGCCGCGGGAGGATCCGCCCGCAGGCTGTCGAGCATCGCGGCCATCTTCTGCTTGCCTTCGAGGCCGGTCATGACAATTGTTAGCAGCTCGTTGCGGAAGTAGCCGAACTCTTGGGCGATGGCGTCGAGCCGGTCGACGACGGTGCGGCCGCGGCGCTTTTCGTCGAGGGCAAGTTCCGCCAGCAGGAGGCAGCCGCCGGCGGCGTCCTTGTCGCGGATGGCCGGCGTCGTCAGCACGCCGTGACTTTCCTCGGTGGCCAGGACCAGGTCGTCCGGAGTCGCCCGGACGTCTTCATAGGTTCCGGACTCTTCGAGTTGTCGCAGTACCTCGGCCATGTGCTTGAAGCCGACGAGCAGGTTGTTGACGACTTGCGCCCCGTAATGCCGTGCGATGCGGGTGACCAGCGACGTGGTGACAGTTGTTGTAATCACTAGCGGCGACGGCGGGAGTCGGCCCTGGCTTGTCAGTTGGTCGAGCTTGAACCAGGCGACGAGGGCGGCGATCTCATTGCCGGTGAGATAGCGGTAGCCGCCACGGCCGTCGGCCGCGAGGCCGCCGATGCGGTCGGCGTCCGGATCGGTGGCCAAGGCGAGATCGGCGTTGTTCGCGCGGGCGACTCGCTCCGCCCGGTCGAGCGATTCAGGCACTTCGGGGTTGGGCGACTTCGTAACGTTCGGGAACTGCCCGTCGGGCGTCATTTGCTCGTCGACGGGAATCGCCCGAAAGCCGCACGCCTCGAGCCCCTCCAGTGCCGACATGCCGCCGACCCCATGGAGCGGCGTGAACACAAGCGTGAACTCGTCGAACCGTGGCGGCGGCACGAGCGCCTGACGTTTGACCAAGTCGACATAAACGCGGTGCGGTTCGTCATCCAGGAATTGCACCTTGCCCGTGCGAACGGCGTCCGCCCAGCCGAGCGACTTGATCTGCACGACCTGATCGACGAGGTCGCTCATGATCTGGTCGTCAGGCGCCACCGGCTGGGCACCGCGTTCGTCGTAGAACTTGCCGCCGTTGTCGTCCGGCGGGTTGTGCGACGCGGAGACGTTCAGCCCGCCGTGGGCACGGAGGTGGCGGATGGCGAGCGACAGTTCCGGAGTCGCATAGTACCGCGGTGAATCCGGCGGCAGGGTCGAAACGCGGATGCCGTTGGCCGCATAGACGCAGGCGGCGTGGTGGGCGAAGTCCTTGCTCGAGAGCCCGAGCACCGGATTCGGTAAGTCCGGGTTGTA
>DATJGQ010000291.1:0-4103 GCA_035494815.1 Gemmataceae bacterium | reverse complement strand
ACGCCGCCCTGGCCTTCACGAGACGACGTGAACCGCGTCAGCGAATGCGGCAGCGTCAGGTCGAACATTCCGAACAGGCTCAGCGCCAGCACGACGAACAAGGTCCCGAGGAAGAAGTTCATCCACGGGTTGACGCTCAATGCCCGAAAGAAGCCGAGCAGCGTTAGCGCGCCGGTGCCGAGGACGACGATGATTGTGCCCGAGTACACGAGCGCCAGCAGCATCGGGCTGGTGTGGTTCTTCTCGGACTGCTTGAGGAAGAAGCTGACGGTGATCGGGATCATCGGGAAGACGCACGGCGTCACAAGCGAGACGGCGCCCCAGAAGACGGCGGTGAGGAGAAACGCGCCGAGCCCCGTGTTTGGTGCGACCTGCTGCTTGGTCATTTGCGCGAGCAGCCCGGCGAGCGTTTTCTTATAGTCGGGATTCGCTGCTTCGACGTTCTCGGCCGGTTTGGGAGGCGGGGGCGGGGCGGAAGGATTCAACGCTTTCTTTACGTCGTCGGCGTACTTCGGGTCGATCGGCACGGCAGGCTCATCGCTTACGGTCAACGCCAGTTCTTTCGCGTTCGTCTGCGGTGCCAGGCAGCCTTGCTCGTCGCAAACCTGGAAAGTGAACGGTACCGCCACCTTTTTCGGCCCGGGGGACGCGTTCGGAGAGACGACCGCCTTCAGTTCCCAAGTTGCGGAGTTCTCGTAGTACCGCAGTTCCTTGATTTCGAGGACGGGCTCGGCCTTGGTCTTCGGATTCGGAGGGTCTTGCGGCAGTCCGACGAAAATCACGTCGCCGGGTTTGGGCGGTTTGACTTTCGACGTATAGGAATCGGCCTTTGGGTCCGGCTGGCGGGTTGGGTAGGTGTGCCAATCGGGAATCAATTCGACAGTGAATGACCAAGTGATTGTCTCGCCACGCTTGGCGGTCGTCGGCGTCAGTTTGGCTTCGGCCCTGGTGACGACTTCATCAGCCGACCGCGGCCGGGCACCGAACTGGCCCCTGGCCGGGGCAGAAATCCATAAAAGCAAAGCGACCAAAATGAGTCGTTTCATTGTGTGACTTCAATACTTAGCGACTGGATCAACACCCTGTAACGCCAATGTGCTCACCTGCTTCGTCGCCAGATCGACGACGCGGATGCGGTGGGCGTTCGTGTCGGCGACGTAGAGCTTGCCGTTCGCGAGGCTCAGACCGGCCGGTTCGTTGAACAATCGGTCGGCGCCCGAGCCGCCGCCGAGGAACGTTGTGCACTTCTTCGTCGCCGGGTCGAGCACCTTGAGCTTGCTGTTGTACGTGTCGGCGACGTACAGTTTGCCCTGGTGGTAGACGACGCCGAGCGCGTGTTGCAACCGCACCGCGTCGCCCTCGCCGTCGGTGTCGCCGAACACGAACAAGCCTTTTCCGACCAGGGTGTCTACATCGCCCGTCTTGTCCAGGCTCACCGAGCGGATCGCGCTCACCTCGCTGTCGGCGACGTAGAGGCGTTTGCCGTCCGTCGTCAGGCCGCTCGGCTGGGCAAACTCGGCGTGTTCGAGGTCGCCGTTACGGATGTTCTCGCGGCCGTTGCCGGCATACGGCTGAATCTCCTGTTTGTCGAGATCGAGCGTCCAGATCTGGTGGTGGCCGGCCATGGCGATGTAGAGCTTGCGGCCGATGCGCAGCAGGTCCCACGGGCTGTTCAAGCCCGTCGTGAGTGCCGCCCCGCCGCCGTGGCGATTCTCGCGGTCCTGCTTGCCGACCCCCGCGGCCGTGCGGACCGTGCCGCCTTTCAGGTCCAGGGCCCGGATCAGGTGGTTCTTGCGGTCGGCGACGTACAGCGTCTCACCGTCGAGCGCGAGGCCCTGCGGGTCATCGAACTGGGCCTGGACAAATGAGCCGTCCGTCTTCCCCGGGACGCCCGTGCCGGCGACGGCGATCTTTTTGCCGTTCAGATCGGTGATGACAACGCGGTGATTAGTACTGTCGGAGATAAACAGGCGATTGCTCGCCGCGTCGGCCAATATCTTGCCGGGAAAGAAGAGCGGCGAGTCGACCTTGTCGCGGAACTTCGCCGTGTCGAACCGCCGCGGCGTGACGTCGAGCGTCTTGTTGTCGGTGTGCTTTTTGATCAGCTTTTGAATGACCTGGTCGAGGATGTCGACGTTGCCTTCACCCGACGCGGCGCCGAGGTAGTAGCCCTCCGGATCGATGACGGCGAGCGTCGGCCAGGAACTGACACGGTAGCGGTCCCAGATCTTCATCTCGGCATCGTTGACGACCGGGTGCTGAATCTGGTACCGCAGGATCGCCTTGCGAATGTTCTCGGTGATCTTCTCGTTGGCGAACTTCGCCGAGTGCACGCCGATGACGACCAGCTCCTTTTCGTACTTCTGTTCGAGCTTCGCAAGGTCGGGCAGCGTGTGAATGCAGTTTATGCAGCAGAAGGTCCAGAAGTCGAGGACGACGATCTTGCCCTTGAGGTCGGACAGCTTGATCGGCCCGGCCGTATTGAGCCAGGCGACGCCGCCGTCGAGCTCGGGCGCCTTCTGGCGCTCGTCCCGAGGCTGGTCCTTATCTTGTCCGGCGGCGATGGCCATGGGAGTTACCAGAGGTCGGTTAGCCAAGTAGGTCGAAATGCCGACGGTGGCGACGACACCGATGGCGAGAAGCAGCAGGCCGAGGTTGGGGCGACGGAGCGGGGCGGGCATGCGACTCCTCCGGAGGTCGGGACCGGGCGGCGCGGCAAAAAGGGGCTGACAACATCTTATGGCCGGCCGTCAGTCGAGTGAACAGGGATTCAGCCCGACAAAGTGGCAACGCCGGACCGGCGCGGGCGTCATTTTGACAGCTACTGTCTGACGGAAAGCTTCCTTTCGAGCCGACTTCGACTGCTCGTAATTGCCAAGAAAATAAGAGGTTTTGAGAACCTTAGGACCCGCAGGCCTTCGCGCGAATCCAATGGCACGGACTTTGTATCTAAGCTCGTGGAGACATAACAAGCCGGCGATTCCCAGCGAATTTCAACTCGCCGGCAAGTCAATGAGCGGGGCTGCGGCCCCCACGCGCACTCGACACATACAGAGGAGGAACGACGAATGGCACGAGTTCGACACGACGCGTTTAATGAGATGTTTGGCGACATGACCCGGTTTCAGGACGAGTTCCAGCGGATGTTCGGGCGGAACGTTTTCGGGACGCCGCGGTTCGTTTCGGCCGGCCCGGCGATGAACGTCTGGGCGGACGAGCAGTCCGTTTATGCGGAAGTGGAGCTGCCCGGCGTGGACGTGGACAAGCTGGACATCAGCGTCACCGAGGGGAACAAGCTTTCGATCCAGGGCGAACGGCCGGTCCTCGACCTGGCCAACGCGGTCTGGCACCGGCAGGAGCGCGGCTCGGGCAACTTCACCCGCACGCTGACCCTGCCGACGATGGTCGACGCGGACAAGGTGGACGCGAAATACGAGAACGGCGTTCTCAAACTGACTCTGCCGCGGGCCGAGGCCGCGAAGCCGCGAAAGATCGCCGTCAGGGCGTGACGCGTACCCCTGGCAGATTCAAACACATTCGATCGAATAAACGGAGGAAAACATACAATGGCTGAAACCGCACTGCAGAAAGATACGGGCACCAATGGCCTGTCGCCCACCGAAGTCACCCGGGGCGTCACGGTCACGCCGCCGGTGGATATCTTGGAGACCGAAGACGAACTCTTGCTGTTCGCCGATCTGCCCGGCGTGACGCAGGACGACGTGGACATCCGCTTCGAGAACGGCGAACTGACACTGCACGCCCGCCGGGCGCCGGCGGCCGGCAACCGCGAGGCGTGGCTGCTCGAAAACGAGACCGGCGATTACTTTCGGGCGTTCCGCATCAGCGAGCAGGTGGATGCGAGCCGGATCTGGGCGGAATTGAAGAACGGCGTGCTGACGCTGCACCTGCCGAAAGTAGAGGCTGCCAAACCGCGGAAGATCACCGTCAAGGGCGGCTGATCCATCCGTCGGTTGGACATATACCTCTCTTCCCGCGAGGGAAGTCCCATTCAGCCCCTTCCGGTGGGAGGGATTCGATTCGGCCCCGGCCGCGTCGTCTAGCGCGGCCGGGGCTTTTCTTTGCGCATCAGAGCCGCGACC
>DATJGQ010000290.1:0-2510 GCA_035494815.1 Gemmataceae bacterium | reverse complement strand
CGCCAACCCGCTGCGGACCACCGCCGGGACTGTGAATCTCATCGGCGGCTCCGGCGGCGTGTTCGAGACCGAGACCGACGGCGCCAACATCAGCTTCCGGGCCACCGGTTCGGGCCAGGTGCGCATTACGAATTTGGCTGGCACGCTGACGATCGCCGACAGCAGCTTCGGCGGCGCGGGCACGACGACGCTGACCAGCCCGGACGCCGTGGTCGTCAACGCCCCGATCACGACCAACGGGCCGGTGTCGATCACCGCCAACACGGACGGGGCCGGAACCCAGGGATTCACACAGGGTGCGGCCGGGCCAATCGTCGCGGGGGGCAGTGTGTCCGACCAGGCGTTTAGCCTGGTGGTCAATACCGCCAGCGGCGGCACGGGCAGCGCGACCTTCTCGGCGGGCGTCGCCACCGCCCCCGGCGGGACCATCGCGGTGGACACTAACGGGGGCAACATCACCCTCAGCGGTGGGAATACGGCCGGCACCGCCGGCGGCATTCTCAGCAGCGGCGCCGGCGGCGACAGTAGCACGGTCCGGCTAAACGGCGCGGCGATCGGCACCGCAACGTCTCTGATTCGCACCAGCACCGGGCATATCCGGGCTACGGGCGGAAACGGCGGCGTGTTCGTGTCCGAGACGTCCGACAGCCCGGGCGCCGCCCAGGCGACCGCGACCGGTGCGGGCAGCATCCGCCTCGTCGCCGCGTCCGCCACCAACAACGGCATGATCATCGACGGCCCGGTGTGGACCCAGACCGGCAACATCGCGCTCGAGGCCGACGACGACCTGATCCTCGAAGCCCCCGTCGGCGGCAGCATGAACGGGCAGAACTTCGGCGGCACCGTCACCTGCCTGGCGAGCCTGGACCTGGTCAATGAACAGCTCTTCCGCCAGGACGAGGATTCGCTCCTCGGCCACAGCGGCTCCATCACCACGACCAACACGACGGCCAACGCGGTTTCAATCCAGGTGAGCGCGACGACGACCGGAGCCGGCGTCGGCGGCGGCGCCATCCTCGGTCACATCACGACCGGCCCCGGCGGCACGATCACCGTCAACACCCAGGCCGGCACCCGCGCCGACCGGGCCGGCCGCATCCTGATGACCCCCGGCGGCCTGCTCGACACCGGCCCGACCGGCCGCGTCGTCCTGCAGGCCAAGGACAATTCGATCGGCGAGGCGATCAGTCCGATCATGACCACCGCGGGCACCGTCACCGCGACGACGAACTCCACCGACCCCGCGACCTCGCTCGCTCCGCTGCAACTTCCGGGCAGCATCTACGTGACGACCGTCGGCCCGGCCAGCTTCGCCGCAACGACCACGACCGCGGCGACGAACGTCGGCGAGATCGTTCTGACAACGCAATCCGGCATCCTGACGGTCAACGGCGCGACGCGGACCGATAGCGGCCAGATCACGCTCAACGGGGCGGCCGGCGTGACACTCACTGGGGCGATCGGTGGCACCGGCGAGTCCGGAAACCTCGTCATCAACGCCGGTACGGGCAATATCACCCAATCGGGTGGTTCGATCGTCACGACCGGCGGACTGCAGCTCACCGGCGCGAGTGCGGCGTTGAACCAGGCGGCCAACGACGCCGCGACGGTGGCCGCGAACCTCACCGCGACGATCAGCCTTGCCGACGCGAATTCGATCGCCACCGGCACCGTCGGCGCGATGACGGGCATCACGGCCGTCAGCACGACCGTGACCGGCGGCCGGCTCAACGTCGTGGCGAACGTCACCGGCCCGGTCGTCGCGAACGCGAATGGCACCGTCGGCGGCACCGGCACGATCGGCGGCGCTCTGACCGCGAATGCGAGCGGAAAGACCTCCCCCGGCACCAGTCCCGGCCGGCTCACGGTCAACGGCAACGTGATCTTCGCCCCCGGCTCGACCTTCGAGGTCGAACTGAACGGCACGACGGTCGCCACGCAGTACGATCAGCTCACCGTCAACGGTACCGTGAACCTCGGCGGCGCCACTCTGGCGGGCATTCTCGGAGCGGGATTCAGTCCGCCCGTCGGCACCGCGTTTACCATCATCGACAACGACGGCACCGACGCGGTCACCGGCACGTTCGCCGGCCTGGCGCCGGGCGCGCTCGTCTCCATCGGTGGGCAGAGCTTCTCAATCAGCTATTCGGGCGGCACCGGCAACGACGTGATCCTGACCCGGTCCTCCGCCACCGCGCCGGCCGTGGTCTCGTCCGTAGTTGTGAACGCCGGCCAGACTAACCTGACGCAGCGGTCGCAGGTGACGAACGTCACCGTGACGTTCGACCGGGTTGTCAGCTTCACCGGCGCGGCGAGCGCGGCGTTCCAGCTGGCCCGGACCGGGCCCGGGACGCCGACCGGCAACGTCGCCATTAGCGTGGACACCACGGGCTCAACGGCGACGCAGACGGTCGCCAAATTGACGTTCAGCGGCTCGCTGACCGAAGGTTCTGCGACGACGCCGTCTCTCATCGACGGCAACTATTCGCTCACGGTCTTCGGCGGGCAGG
>DATJGQ010000289.1:0-3020 GCA_035494815.1 Gemmataceae bacterium | reverse complement strand
CTTCCACACGTCCACCGGGTCGGTGTACGGGGACTGCATGAAGATTGATCCGCCGGGGACGAGGCCCTCGAGCGTCAGGTGGCTCAGGATCGCCGTCGGGTCGTTGACGCAGAGCAAGTCGACCTGCTCCAACTCGCAGTGCATGTTGATGTGCGAGTCGGCGATCGTCAGGTAATAGGTCGTCGGCAGGCCCTTCTTTTCGGAACCGTACTTCGGGTACGCCTGCACGTCCTTGCCGAAGACGTTGCCGCCGATGGTGGCGATGACCTTGTTGGTCGTCACCGAGCCGAAGCCGCCGACCGAGTGGCCGCGCATCGAGAAGCCGCCGCGGGGCCGCAGGTCGGGGTCTTCCGGCCGCTTCAGCGCCAACTGGTGATCGATGCCGACGCAGAAGAAGTCCTGGCCGTCGTGCTGCATGTTCTGGAAGGCGGCGATGATGTCGCCGGGGCGGACGTCACGGCTGCCCAGGCCGGCGGCGGCGCTGTAGACGCGCGGGATCTTGGAGATCTTCTCCTGCCCATTCTGGCCCGTCATCGCGTCGCAGAGCGCGGCCTTGATCTCGCGGGTCAGATGGTTTCCTGTCGTGGAGAGCGGATCGTCCATCCGCTCGAAAACGGTGAACGCTTTGCAGCTCTTGAGTGCTTCGACGATCTGCGTCGCGGGGAACGGGCGGAAGACGAAGATCGTCAGGCAACCGGCCGCGACCCCCTTCTCGCGGAGGTAGTCGATCGTCGCCTTGGCCGTCTCCATGTAGCAGCCCATTCCCACGAGGATGTATTCGGCGTCCTCGCAACGATAGGGCTCGACGTAGTCATAGCGGCGGCCGGTCTTACGCGCGAACTCCTCGAACGCGTCCTCCAGGGCCGGCCCGACGCGGTCGTAGTACCACCGCTGGGCGATCTTGCCCTTCATGTACGAGTCCTGATTCTGCACGACGCCCGACATCACCGGGTTGGCCGTGTCCATCAGGTTGATGAGCTTTTCCTTCGGGTTACCGATGTACTCCTTCATGAACGCCGGCTCGGGCAGGCGGACGCTTTCGACCGTGTGCGTCGTGAGGAAGCCGTCCTGCACATTGAAGAACGGAGTGTGGCTCGCCTCGGCGGCGCGGCGGCAGATGAGACAGAAGTCGCCGGCTTCCTGCGCGTTGCGGGCGAAGAGCATGCCCCAGCCGACGTCGGCGACGGACATCACGTCGTCGTGCCCGGCGTGGACGTTCAGGCCTTGACTCGTCAGCGCGCGGGCGCCGATGTTCATCACGACGGGAAGTCGCTTGCCGGAGATCGTATACAGCACCTCCTTCATGAGCACGAGGCCCTGGCCGGAGGTGAAGTTGGTGACGCGGCCGCCGGCGACGGCGAACCCCTCGCACACGGACGCGGCGGAGTGCTCGCTCTCCGGCTCGAAGAACATGAGCGGGTCGCCCCAGAGGTTCGTCTGGCCGTTCATGACGGCCCCGTTGAACCCGCCGCCCATCGTCGTCGAGCTGGTAATCGGATAGGCGCCCGCGGCCTGGGCGACATTGATCTCCACGTGAACGACGGCTTCCGCGCCATCGCACGTCGTCGGGATGCCGGGGTACTGATAACGGGTCTCGGTGGCCTCCGCTTGCGGTTCGCGGGTGCGCACGGGTTTATCGGCGAAGATCGTGCTCATAGTCTGCCTGTACTCCCCTGCGACCCGGCTCCCGGGCCGCTTCGGTCATCGTACACAATCCGGTTCGTTCCGGCGCGACCAGTTGCGCAAACCCGGCGGGTTTTGCCGCGGTAGGTCAGGCTTTGCCTGACATGACGAAGAGTCAGGCAGTGCCTGACCTACTCATTGGGGTTGCTGTCCGTCGCGGCGGAAGACCAGCGAGTAGTAGTGATCGTCATCCACGCTGGGGAACCGGGTCAGGCGGTATCCGGCGCCGGGCACAGTTGGGCACCAGCGGAGCAGGTCCCCGTCGACGTGGTAGATGCACATCGCCAGCTGCCCTTTTTGGGCGGCCGGCCCTTCCTCGATCCGCATGTCCATGCGGGCCGGGCAGGCGGTCGGGTCGAGGCGGATGGTGCCTTCATAGACCTCGCCGCCGATGAACTCGAACGTGAAACGGGTTGCCGTGATGCGGAACCGCGCGGCACGTCGGCCGGCAATGGCCTTCCAGACCCCTTGCAGGTGTTCCAGATCAGTGCCAGATACCTGGCTGGCCGCGGGAGAGGCGTTTGGCGTCGGAATCATGTCCGGATTCGCCTTGCGCAGAATCGGGTAGAATGCGGTACCGTCAAACAGGCCGGATTATAATCGCGGTTGCCAGTCTACTGCAACGCAAACTCCGGTTTTGGCGAGCGGCGGGGTTCATCCCCGCCGTCTTCGGGAGGACTCGATGGTCGGCGCGGCCGGCATGGCGATCTTGTTCTTCATGTACCTGCTCGCCGCGACGATCCTCGGGGTCTTTGTCGCCGGGTACGCCGTGCACAGCTTTCTGACGGTGGTCGAGGACACGGCCGCCGGCAACGACGAGGTCCGCTGGCCGCACGACCCGCTCGTGGACTGGGCTTGGAAGTTCGTTTATCTCGGCTGGCTTATGGCGGCGTGGCTGGTACCGGCGATGATCGTCGCCCGGTTGTGGGCGGCCGGCTCGCCGCCGGAGACGGCGTTCGCGAAGACGGCCGGCATGGTCGCCGTGCTGTTCTGGCTGTTCTTCCCGATCACGCTGCTGTCGTCGCTCAGCGCCTCGTCGCGTTGGTTCATCTTTTCGCCGGCGATCCTTCCTCGGTTCGCCCAGCGGCCTGTTGCGGTCGCGATGTTCTACCTGGTCACCGCGCCGCTGATGCTCGTCGGCGCCTTGTCCCTTCGAGCCTTGCTCATCGCGGACATCTACCAGTTGCCGTTCGGGGCGCTCGGGCTCACGTGTGTGATCTTGCTCTACGGCAGACTGTTCGGCCGGCTGGCGCTGATCGTGCGGCACACGCGCGACCCGCGGACGCGGCCGGTGCCGCGCCCGGCCCGCCGCGCGATGACAATGGCGGAAGCCGCCG
>DATJGQ010000288.1:0-2440 GCA_035494815.1 Gemmataceae bacterium | reverse complement strand
ACGCATTCCCCCTATTTGGTTATCAGACACACCGCGGCGCACGTCAGGAGGCATGGATGCACGGCAGCCGATGGCAGAACCTGGTCTGGCTGCTCGTTTGCGGCGTACTCTCATCGGCGTGGTGTCTGACCGCGGGCCGGCAAATCGGCGCGACGTTTGACGAACCGGTCTACATCGCGCGAGGTCTCGACGGCTGGCGGACGGGTAGTCATCACGGGCTGTTGCGCCTCGGCACGATGCCGCTGCCGGCCGACGTTCAAACATTTCCACTCTATCTCGCCGAACGTGTTCGCGGCATCCCGTGGGACCTGGACGCCGACTTTCCCACACTCCTCGCCGCGGCGCGGGCCACCAATCTCGTGTTCTGGTGGCTGCTGCTCGTCTACGGCTGGCGGACCGGTCGGTCGCTCGCCGGTGAATGGGGCGGCCGGCTCGCGGTCGCGGCCATCGCTTGCGAACCGAACCTGCTCGCCCACGCCGCCCTCGCTACGACCGACGTCGCGGTCACCGCCTGCCTGTTGATGTTCGCGTATCACTATCGCGCCGGCACCGGCGCGGGTGTTGTGCGACGCGTCGTCATCCCCGGGCTGAGTTTTGGCGTCGCGTTGATGGCCAAGGCGTCCGCACTCGTGTTCGCGCCGCTCGTCATGTTGGCGTGCTTTACGGCGGGCGAACGTCGGAGCGCCGGCCGGACGTGGGCGGACGGGCGCGCGTTCGCGGTCGATGGATTGAAGATCGGACTCATCGGCCTGTTCGTGATGACGGTGATGTGCGGCTGCGACTGGCAACCGCTGCCTTCCTTCATCGCCTGGGCGCGGCAACTTCCCGACGGCGGAATGAAAACGACAATGGCCTGGCTCGCCGATCACCTGTGCATTTTCAGTAACGGCCCCGAAGCGATCGTCCGGCAGATCAAACACAACGCGTCCGGCCACGGCACGTTCCTGCTCGGCGAGGCGAAGATGGGCGCGTTCTGGTACTACTTCCCCGTGGTTGCGACGATCAAATTGACTTTGCCCCTGTTGATCGCGCCGCTCGTGCTGGCCGCGATCCGTCCGTCGTCACTGCGGAATTGGGCGTGTGCTGTCGCCATCGTTCTGTTCGCGTTTAGCCTGACGTACCGAGTGCAGATCGGCATCCGGCTGCTCTTGCCGTGCGTCGCGTTCGCGGTCGTCGGGGTCAGCGCCGCGGCGGTCCGGGCGAGCGTCGAGGCGTCAGCCCGACGTGGATTCATCGTTCGGGCCGCCACTGTCGGCGGCATTGTCTGGGCGACCGCCGCTTGCGTCAGCGTCTGGCCGCACGGCCTGTGCTACGTCAACGAATTGTGGGGCGGGCGGCGCGACGGTTACCGGCTCGTCGGCGATTCGAACTACGACTGGGGCCAGGGACTCCCCGAACTCGCCCGCTGGACGGCGCGGCATGAACTCGCCGGGATGGACGTCTGGTATTTCGGGACCGACCCGCGGGTGAGGCACGCCCCGCTCCGCGAAATGCCGTTTCACATCCAGCCGGTGCAAACGCCGGAGCAGATTCGCGAACGGCTCGAAGGCCGCTACCTGGCGGTCGGCACGAGCATCCTGTACGGCCACGGGCTGACGGAAGCGCATCGCCAGGCGGCGCGATATCTGCGGTCGCTGACGCCCGTCGGCCGAACGACGACGTTCCTGATCTTCCATTTTGCCCACGAGTCGGCGCCGACGATGCAGACGCGCCGCGTGCCCCCGACGAGTCGGGAGGGGTCATGACATCCCAGCCCGATTCGATCCGCACGCATGTCCTTGTTCTCCTGCTCGCCGCGTTGGTCGCCGTTGGCAGCGCCCACGACTACGCCGGCGGGTGGAACGACGGCAGTCGGCTCGCGGCCGTGGAAAGCCTGGTCGAGCGGCACACTTGGGCGATCGACGATTCGCCGTTTCTCGCGGGCACGCAAGACAAGCTCCTCATCGGCGACCATTACTATTCGGACAAGTCGCCGGTTCCGGCCGTCCTGATGGCCGGTGAGTATGCCGTCTGGCGAACGCTGACCGGCCTGACGGCTCAATCGCGGCCGGACCTGTTCTGTCGATGCATGACGCTCGGCACGTCGGGTTTGGCGTACGCACTCGCCATCTGGTCGATGTTTCGACTCGGCCGGCCGATGCGACTGCCCGCGGGTTTGCGATGGCGCCTCACCGCGAGTTTTGCGCTGGCGACGGTCGCGCCGGCGTATGTCCGTCACGTCAATAACCACATGATGTTGCTCGGCGTGACGGCGATGTTGCTCGTGGAATTGGTGTGGCTCGGCCGCGAGGGGCGTCGATCGCCGATCCTACGCCTCATCGGCATCGGGGCACTGGCCGGCTTTGCGTATGCGATCGATCTTGGGGCCGGGCCCGTGATGCTGCTCGGGACTTGCTGCCATGTGTTCGGTCGATGCGGCTGGCGTGCATCGCTGATCGTG